>NZ_JBGWAB010000124.1:0-22700 GCF_041862025.1 Streptomyces sp. AB3(2024) | reverse complement strand
GTGCGCGTCCCCCCGGCCGCCGTCGTGCGCCGGGGGCCGGCGCGGCCCGTCGGCGGCGGCCGCCGCCGGGACGGCGGCCGAGGCCGCCACGGTCAGCGCGCAGACGAGGACGCCCGCGGACAGTACGGCGGATCGTACGGCGGACCGGTGTGCTGCTCGGGGCATGCGTCTCCTCGGTGGCAACCGCCGGGTCGGGACGGCCCATGCTAGAAGAACCGGGACGAATCGCCTCGTACCGCGCGAGTGTGTTTCCCGGGGGCCGCCGACGGGACGCCGCCCGCACGCGGTGCCGGTTCTTCCCCTCGGCCCGGTTCGCACCAGCCCGTTGTCCCGGGCGTACAGGGCGGCCTGGGTGCGGTCGCGCAGCCCCAGCCGGCCCAGGAGGCGGGAGATGTGGTTCTTGACGGTGCCCTCGCTGAGGTAGAGGCGGGCGGCGATCTCCTTGTTCGTCGCGCCGGCGGAGATCAGCCGCAGCACCTCGGTCTCCCGGGGGGTGAGCAGGTCCGGGGCGGGAAGCCCGGCGGCCAGCGCGGCGACGACCGTCTGGTCGAACTGGGCGACGCCCGCGTGCGCGAGGCGCACGGCGCGGGCCAGTTCGGCGGCCGGCAGGTTCTTCAGCAGGTAGCCGACCGCCCCCGCGCGCAGGGCCCGGCCGACGTACTCGTCGTCGTTGAAGGTCGTCGGCATCACGATCCGGCACCCCGGCAGCCTGCGGCGCAGCAGCGCCGTCGCGGCCACCCCGTCCGTGCCGGGCATCCGTACGTCCATCAGCACCACGTCGGGCCGGCACAGCACCGCCAGCTCCACGGCCTCGACCCCGTCGCGGGCACTGCCCGCCACCTCGACGCCCGGCTGGATGCCCAGCAGTGCGGTGATGCCCTCGCGCACGAGGTCCTGGTCGTCGACGACCAGGACCCGCACACCGGCGAGGAGATCTACAAGGACGGGGAGCGTCCCGGCGACGCCATCATGGAATGGCACCGCAGGTTCACCGAACTCACCGTCGCCGCGAAGCGGGTGGCGGACCGGCACTACGGCCGCACCCCGCGCTTCACCTACGCCGCGGGCCTGTCCGCGGGAGGCTACCTCGTCCGCTGGCAGCTCGAACACCGCCCGGACCGACGTCTACCACCGCATGGTCACCGACTCCGGACGCGGCGCCCTGCACCGCTACATCACGGTCCCCGGCGGCGCGCACACCGACGGCCCGGTCGCGCTGGACAAGGAGCACCTGCGCCCGATGCTGGGGAACTTCACGGCCGCCTTCGGCGACCTCGAAACCTGGACCCGGCCGACCTCGGGCCGGTAGCCCCGGACGGCCGCGAGCCGCTCCGGCCCCGGGACGGCACACCCCCGCGATGCACCTGCCCCGGAATACAGGAAATGCCCCGGACGAATTGGCGTCCGGGGCATGCATGAGCGTATATTCAACGGTTCACGCCCTATTATTTCAGGGCACAGCTGAGCCGCATAGAGGCATCGTATCGCGCCGGGAGTGGAATTGTCAAACATCGCATTTCAGAGTGAGCAGCGATTCGTCACCGAGCTGTACGCGCGCCTCGAAGATCTGCGGGACCGGGCCGATCACGCCGTCCGGGCGGCGCTGCGCCAGGGCGGCAACGGATTTCAGGAACGGCTGGAGCGCGACGTGGCCGTCGCCGAACAGTCCGGTCTACTCGCCGCGCTGAACGCCGCCGAACACGGTCTCTGTTTCGGCAGGCTGGAATTCTCGGACGGCCGCGACCACCACATCGGCCGGATCGGAATCAGGCAGGACGACGCCGAACGCACGCCCCTCGTACTCGACTGGCGCGCCGAGACGGCCCGCCCCTTCTACCTCGCCACCGGGTATGTCCCGATGGGGCTGCGCCGCCGCCGGCACATCACCACCCGGGGGCGGGAGGTGACCGCCCTGCACGACGAGATCCTCGACCTCGCCGACACCGAACGCACCGGTTACGAGGGCGCCGACGCGGACGCCGTACTGCTCGCCGCCCTCGACGCCGCCCGCACCGGCCGCATGCACGACATCGTGCAGACCATCCAGGCCGAACAGGACGGGATCATCCGCTCCTCCCACCGCGGCGTCCTGGTCGTCGAGGGCGGCCCCGGCACCGGAAAGACCGCCGTCGCCCTGCACCGTGCCGCCTTCCTCCTGTACGAGCACCGCGAGCTCCTCGCCCGGCGCGGCGTACTGATCGTCGGCCCGAACCCCGCCTTCCTCGGCTACATCGGCGAGGTGCTGCCCTCCCTCGGTGAGACCGGGGTGCTCCTGTCCTCCCCGGGCGACCTCTTCCCCGGCGTCCGCGCCACCGGCACCGACCGCCCCGGAGCCGCCGAGGTCAAGGGCCGCGCCGCCATGGCCGAAGTCCTCGCCCGGGTCGTCGCCGACCGCCAGACCCTCCCCGAGGGAGTGCCCGAGGGCAGCGGCGAGGACAGCGACACGGTTCCGGAGCCGGCCCTGGAGATCGACCACGAGGACTACGGGACGCTCCTGCTCGACCGGACGATGGCCCACGCCGCGCGCGACCGGGCCCGCGCCACCGCCCTGCCGCACAACCTGGCCCGCCCCTACTTCGCGTTCGCCGTCATCGACGCCCTCACCGCACAGCTCGTCGACCGGCTCGGCGCCGACCCCTACGGCGGCCCGAACCTGCTCGGCCCCGACGACGCCGCCCAGCTCGGCAAGGAGATCGCCACCAGCGCCGACGTGCACGCCGCCATCGACAGCCTCTGGCCGCCCCTCACCCCGCAGGAGCTGGTCACCGAGTTCCTCGCCGAACCCTCCCACCTCGCCGAGGCGGACGCCGACCTGATCCGCCGGCCCGCGGGGGAGTGGACCCCGGCCGACGTCCCGCTCCTCGACGAGGCCGCGGAACTGCTCGGGACCGACGACAGCGCCGAACGCGCCGCCGCCGAGCGGGCCCGGCTGGAGCGCATCGACTACGCCCAGGGCGTCCTGGACCTCTCCCAGGGCTCCGAGTCCTACGAGTTCGAGGACATGGAGAACGAATACCTCGCCGCCCACGACATCATCGACGCGGAACGGATGGCCGAGCGCCACGAGGAGGCCGACCGCCGCACCACGGCCGAACGCGCCGCCGCCGACCGCACCTGGGCCTTCGGCCACGTCATCGTCGACGAGGCACAGGAGCTGTCCGAGATGGCCTGGCGCCTGCTGATGCGCCGCTGTCCCACCCGCTCCATGACCCTCGTCGGGGACCCGGCCCAGACCGGCGACGAGGCGGGCTGCGGCTCCTGGAGCCAGATCCTGGACCCGTACGTGGGCGAGCGCTGGGAACGCGTCCGGCTCGCCGTCAACTACCGTACGCCCGCAGAGATCATGGAGGTCGCCGCCGCCGTCCTGCGCGCCCACCACCCCGGCTTCGAACCGCCGAGCTCGGTGCGCTCCACCGGCGTGCGCCCCTGGGTGCGCGAGACCGGGGACCTGCCGGGGGCCGTCGCCGGGGCCGTCCGCACCGACGCCCCGGCCGAGGGCCGCCTCGCCGTGATCGCGCCCCGCCCCCTGCACCCCGCGCTGGCCGCGGCCCTGCCCGGCGTACGGGCGGGGGAGGAGCCCGACCTCACGCGGCCCGTCGTGCTGCTCGACCCGCGCCAGGCCAAGGGGCTGGAGTTCGACACGGTGATCGTGGCCGAACCGGCCGACTTCCCGCCCAGTGACCTCTACGTGGCACTCACCCGCGCCACCCAGCACCTGGGCGTGCTGCACACCGGCCGCCTCCCCGAGGGGCTGGACGGCTGAGCCGCGGCGGACCGGCCACTCCCGCGACAAGTGGCCGGATCCGCCCGTCTCCACAGGCCGTCGGCCGTCGTACCGTGAGCGAATGCCCGTGGTCGACATCAGCTCAGGCGCCGAGGACTTCGCCGCCGACCCCTATTCCTTCTACGCGGCGCTGCGCGCGGCCGGACCGGTCCACCGGGTCGGCGGCGGCTCGCCCGACGACGCCCCGTGCTGGATCGTCGTCGGGTACGAGGAGGCCCGCCAGGCCCTGAGCCACCCGTCCCTGCTGAAGGACTGGCGCAACGCCGGGACCTTCCCCGGCATGGAGCCCACCCCGGCCAACTCCAACATGCTGGAATCCGATCCGCCCCGGCACACCCGGCTGCGCCGCCTGGTGGCCCGCGAGTTCACCGGCCGCCGGGTCCAGGCGATGCGCCCGCTCGTCGAACGGACCACCGGCGAGCTCCTCGACGCCATGGCCGCCCGCCCCGAGCGCACCGCCGACCTGGTCGGGGCGCTGGCCTTCCCGCTGCCGATGACGGTGATCTGCGAGCTCCTGGGCGTCCCCGACCTCGACCGCGACCGCTTCCGCTACTGGTCGAACGAGGTCGTCACCCCGCTGCCGGGCACCGTCGGCAACGAGGCCCACCGGCACCTGAGCGGCTACCTCGCCGAGCTCGTCGCGCAGAAGGCCGACCACCCGGGCGACGACCTGCTCAGCGCCCTGATCCGCACCCGCGACGAGGACGGCGACTCGCTCTCGCCCGACGAGCTGATCGGGATGGCCTTCCTGCTGCTGGTCGCCGGCCACGAGACCACCGTCAACCTCATCTCCAACGGCGTCCGCGCCCTGCTGGCCCACCCCGCCCAGCTGGCCGAGCTCCGCGCCGACCCCGACAAGCTGCTCGACGGGGCGGTGGAGGAGATGCTCCGCTACGACGGCCCCGTCCAGAACTCCACCTACCGCTACGCCGCCACCGACGTGGAACTCGGCGGTGTGGTCATCCCCGCCGGAGCCGTCGTGCTCGCCTCGCTGGCCGGGGCCGACCGCGACCCCGGCCGCTTCGCCGACCCGGACGTCTTCGACATCCACCGGGCCCCACAGGGCCACCTCGCCTTCGGACACGGGCTGCACTTCTGCATCGGCGCCCCGCTGGCCCGCATGGAGGGCCGGATCGCCGTGCGCGGCCTGCTGGAGCGCTTCCCCGACCTGGCCGAGGACCCGGCCGGCGGGCCCCCGCAGTGGCTGCCCGGCAGTCTGATGCGCGGGGTGAGCGGCCTCCCGGTGCGCTGGTAGCCCGCGCCCCGCACCGGCGGTCCGGGGGCGGTCCGGGGGCGGTCCGGCCGCCGTACCGGGCCGCCCCACGGGTGAACGCCGCCCGCCGGGCGACGTTTTGGTTTGCCGTCGGATCCTCAATACGATCCGGCGATGATCACAAGAAAACGGCTGGCGGCCGGGGCCTGCGGCCTGTTCGTCGCCTTGACCGCGGGGCTCCTGCCCACGAACGCCGTCGCCGCCGACGGACCCGCGAAAGAGCCCCCCAAGGTCGAGCTGGTGCTCGACGTCAGTGGATCGATGCGCGCGAACGACATCGACGGCCAGTCCCGGATGGCCGCCGCCAAACAGGCCTTCAACGAGGTCCTGGACGCGGTGCCCGACGAAGTCCGGCTCGGCATAAGGACCCTGGGGGCCACCTACCCCGGTGAGGACCGGGCGCTGGGCTGCAAGGACACCAAGCAGCTCTACCCCGTCGGCACGGTCAACCGCACCGAGGCGAAGACCGCCGTCGCCACCCTCGCCCCCACCGGCTGGACGCCGATCGGCCCCGCCCTGCAGGCCGCCGCCCAGGACCTCGACGGGGGCAACGCCACCCGCCGCATCGTGCTCATCACCGACGGCGAGGACACCTGCGCCCCGCTCGACCCGTGCGAAGTGGCCCGCGACATCGCGGCCAAGGGCATCCACCTCGTCGTCGACACCCTCGGCCTCGTCCCCGACGCCAAGACCCGCGCCCAGCTCACCTGCATCGCGGAGGCCACCGGGGGCACGTACACCTCGGTGGCGCACACCGCCGAACTCTCCGGCAGGGTCAGACAACTGGTCGACCGCGCCGCCGACCCCGTGGTCACCCCGGTGGCCACCGAGGGCGCCAAGCAGTGCGAAGGCGCCCCGCAGTTGAAGGCCGGCCTCTACAGCGACCGCGAGACCTTCGGCGAGCACCGCTGGTACCGCGTCGACGTCCGCCCCGGACAGGAACTGCGCGCCTCGGTCAGCATCGGCGCCGACCGCGCCGTCAACAACGACTACGGCGTCCTGCTGCGCGCGTCCACCGTCCACGGGCGGGAGATCGTCCGCGGTTCCGAGGCCGGCGACGGCCGGACCGACGTCGTCTCCACCGGCCTGCGCTACCCGAAGGCCCCCCTGGACGGGGACGCCTCGGAGACCCCCGAGACCGTCTGCCTCCAGGTCAGCAACTCCTTCTCCGCCGGCCCGGCCGTCAAGACCGCGCCCGGCATGCCCGTCGAGCTGACCATCGACCTGGTCGACGGCCCGGACGAGCCCTCCGACGTGGCCTCCTTCGGCCTCGGCCGGGGCTGGTGGCTGCTGGGCCTGCTGGTGCTCACCGGTCTGCTCGCGGGGCTGGTCTGGGGCTGGATCTCGCGCTGGCGCATCTCCGTCTGGAGGACCAACTGATGCGTACCGTACGCACCCTGACGGCTGCCCTGCTGGCGGGGGCCGCCCTCCTCGCCCCGGCGTCAGCCGCCACCGCCGCCCCGAGCCCCACGCCGAGCGCGGGCCAGAAGGGCGAGGGTCCCACCGAGGCCGGCACCGGCTTCCGCACGGCGACCGCGTTCCGTCCGGGCCAGAAGGCCACCGCCGCCGGCTCGACCGGCGACTACCTGTACTGGGTCCTGCCCGTGGACGCGGGCCAACGGGCCACCGTACGGGCCTCGGTGACCCTCCCGGAGTCCGCCGCCCGGCACGGCGCCTCCACCTGGCGCCTCGACGTCTACGACGGGCTGCGCCGCCGCCAGGCCTGCACCTACGGAACCCAGACCGCCGCGGCGGCCCGGGAGGCCGCCACCGTGGAGCTCGACTGCGTGCTGCGCACGGTCCGCTCCGGGGCCGAGGCCTGGTCCAACGACCCCCTGCCGGGCAGCTACTACGTCCGCCTGACGGTGGCCGGGCTCCCCGAGGAGGACCTGGGCCTGCCCGTACGGGCCCAGGTCGAGGCCGAGATCAAGGAGATGGGCGGCGCCACGGCGGTGGACGCGGCCCTGGCCGAACCCCTGGTCCCGGGCATCACGGGCGCCTCCGAGCAGCAGCGCGCGGCGCGCGCGCCCGAGGACGGCTGGTCCGGCGGCTGGTGGTCCGACCGCTGGCTGTGGACCGCCGCCGGAGGGATCCTCGGCGCCCTCGCGGGCATCTACGGGTACTCCCTGACCCGGGGCTCGGGCCGGCCCGGACGGCCCCGGTCCGAGGCCTGACGGGACCGGAGGGACAGGGGCCGTCCCGTCCGCGGACGGGACGGCCCCGCACGGCACAATGATCAACCGGCCACGGAGCGTGGGCTATGTTGGAAGAAGAGTGACGTGAGAAGGAGGCCCTCCGGTGTCATCGGGGCAGCAGGCGCGCGCACAGGCGGCCGCGATCACGCCGGGCACGGTCCCGCAGGAGCGGGAGAAGCCGCCGGCCGACCGGCTGCTCGCGCTCTTCGACGGCCACCGGCTTTCCCCGGGCCAGCGGCGGATCGCCCAGTACCTGATCGACCACCTCACCGAGGCCGCGTTCCTCTCCATCACCGAGCTCGCCGAGCGCGTCGGCGTCAGCCAGCCCTCCGTGACCCGTTTCGCCGCCTCGCTCGGATTCAGCGGCTATCCCGCGCTGCGTGACGTGCTCCAGCCGATGGCGCTGAGTGCGGTCGCCGGCACCCCCGACAGCCGCGAGCAGATCCGCCACAACGAGCTCCAGGCCGCAGTCGACGCCGAGATCGAGAACCTGGAGAGCGTGCGCAGGCTGCTCGCCGACACCAACCGGGTGCTGGAGATCGGCCGGGACCTGGCCCAGTCGGTCCCCCTGACGGTCCTGGGCCTGCGGATCTCGGTGTCCCTCGCCGAATACTTCGCCTACGCCGCCCGCCGCATCCACCCCGACGTCCGCGTGGTGACCCGGGGTGGCAGCGTGGCGTACGACGCCCTGCTCCAGTCCCGGGCGGCCGGCGGCAGCTGGGTGATCGCCTTCGCCATGCCCCGGCACGCCAATGAGACCCTGGCGGCCCTGCGGGCGGCCCGCAGCACCGGCCTGCGGGTGGTGCTGATCACCGACCCCACGC
This sequence comes from Streptomyces sp. AB3(2024), assembly GCF_041862025.1. Lineage (NCBI taxonomy): Bacteria > Bacillati > Actinomycetota > Actinomycetes > Kitasatosporales > Streptomycetaceae > Streptomyces > Streptomyces sp. AB3(2024). Next base: position 14,624 of record NZ_JBGWAB010000124.1, on the reverse strand, counting down.
TCGGCCCGCTGGTGGAGGAGGCCGACGTGGTGCTGACGGCCGGCACTGGATCCCGGTTGGTCTTCGACTCGTACGCGGCTCCCGGCATGCTCTCCGCCGCCCTGCTCCAGGCGATGGCCGACGCCGATCCCGAGCGGACCCAGGCGCGGCTCGAACAGTACGAGCAGGTCGCTGACCAGCACGGATTCTTCCTCTAGCGGGCTCTGCGGAGGCCTCGGGGGACCCCTTCCGGCAGGCGGATATTCAGCGCCCGGCCATGTATGAAATTTTTCATACCCTTGCGTACTCGACGGTATATATGTTTACTGACGGCGGCGTTCCGGATCCACCAGATGCCAGGGAGGGCGACCCCACGTCCTCTTCGAACAGCCACCCAGTACGCCGCTCCTCCTCACGGCGCGACCGGGTGACGGGTCAGGGCTTTCGGATCCGGCGGAGCGCCCCCCTGGCGGCCTCGGTCAACCCCTGGGCCGAGGCCGCCCCCCTACGCAGTGTCTCGATCAGTGCTTCGACCACCACTCGGAAGTGACGAGAATGTCCCAGACGGCCACCCTCACGCGCAGCCCGGACTGGCCCCTCCAGGTGAAGTCCCCCGGCTCGTACGACTGGGAGCGCAGCGCCACCCGCTGGCTGCGGGACCTGCTCCCGGCCCGCTACGGCAGCTATCTGACGCTGACCCGTCACCATGCCCTGCTCGCCCGCCACGTCCAGCTCCAGCTGCAGCACGAGATGCGCGCGGTGCGCGTGGCCCTGCACACCAGCCGGGCCGAGCTGCCGATGATGGGCGTCGCCGAGTCCGTGATCGAGAACACGATCAGGATGTACGCCATCGAGCTCGAACAGCTCGGCCGGCTCTCCCGGGGCGTCCGCCTCGTCTCCGAGGCGCTCCTCGTGGGCACCCCGGCCCAGCGCAAGCGCTGACCCGGGGCGCCCCGCCGCCCGGGCGTCAGCCCTGGCAGATGCCGCGCGCGTAGTCGTACGTGGCGGTCGCCTGCGAGTACTTCCACTGCGGGGCGAGCAGGCCGTCCGCCAGCTGCTTCGCGGCGGCCGGGCTCTCGACGACGTAGCCGAAGTCCTGCAGCCAGGACGGGTACAGGTTCTTCGAGCCGATGTAGAAGGCCGAGTCGTCCACCGAGACCAGCTTGTGGTGCTGGGCGTACGGCTTGCCGTCCGCCCACGTCGCCTTGTCCGAGGCGCGGAACGTCGCCAGCTGCAGACCGTCGCACATCGCGGCCTTCGCCCGGCCCGCGTCGCCGGTGAGGGCCTGGAGGCGGCCCCGCAGCACGTCGCTCACCTCGGACAGCGACTTGATCTGGGAGTAGCCGCCACTGCCGACCGCGCCCCGGTTCGCCGGGTCGCTGACGACGATGCGCACCTTCACCCCGGCCGCCAGCTTCGCGGCGAGGGCGTCGTAGAGCCGGATGTCGTAGCGGGGCAGCGGCGGGCAGGTCGCGTTCAGGTCCTGCTGGGAGATCTCGATGTGCCCGGTCGCGCTCGCGACCAGCGCCCGCAGCGCGCTCTCCTCCGGGTTGACCGTGTCGTAGTCCCGGTCGGCGTTGGTGTTGTCGTGCACCCCGATGACGCACTTGGTGTCGGTGGCCGTCGGCAGGACGGGCTTGAACGCCGAGGCCGGGTCGCTCTGCCGGATGCCGACGCCGAGGCCGCCGACCGCCAGGGCCGGGACGTCGCCGCCGCCGGCCGGGGCCGCGGGGCGGGGCAGGGTGGGCATGCAGCCCGCGTTGTCGGAGGACGCGAACCAGACGCTGGCCCAGCTGCTCTTGTTGCGGCAGGTCCAGTCCCACAGGGTGTCGAGGTAGCGGCCGGCCGAGCCCGCCGCCGGACCGGACAGGGCGAGGTCGACGTCGTTCACCGGGTGGGCGGTGTCGAGGTAGTCGTCCTTCCAGCTGTTGATGCCACCGGTGATCACCGAACCGCCGTCCACCACGACCAGCTTGGAGTGGTTCCAGGAGAAACCGGTCTTCGAGGTCGTCATCGACGCCACGTTGAGCGTGATGTTCGCCGCCGCGGGCCCCAGCTTGGCCACCATCTCGTCGCGGTACGAGGACGGGATCACATTGGCGTGGTAGATCGGCGCGGCGCCGACCAGGATGCGCACCTGGAGGCGGTTGCCCTTCTGTGCCGCCTCCTTCAGGCCGGCCACGATCGCGTCCTGGAACCCGCCGTTGGGGAAGGGGGCCAGGGTGGATATGTCCACGCTCTGGCGGGCCTGCGCGATGTCCTCGCGCGTCTTCTCCAGCAGCCGGCGGGAGCCGGGGCGGTCGGCGCAGGACGGGTCGCCCCAGCAGCCGGGGCTCTGCAGCAGCCAGTCGGAACCGCCGGGGGCGGAAGCGCCGAGGCGGTTACCGGCGGTGCGCTCCCAGACCGAGCCCTCCAGCCCGGGGGAGACCTGGCGCAGGGTCTGCTCCACCGCGTCCAGGTGCGGGGTGGGGGAGTCGGCGTACGCCGGGGCGGCGGACAGCAGGGCGAAGGAGGAGAGCGAGACTGCGAGGGTGAGGGCCGCCGTGCGGACGGTGCGTGCCAATGTGGTTCCTTGAATGGGGGTGGCTCCGGCCGGGCGGCACCGAGAACCGGGCCCCAGCCTTGATCAACTCCCGCAAGTTACCAGCGCGTAGGGCGCTGTTCATCCGCCCGGGTCGGCTTCCGGCCACCGCCCGCTTTGGGGCGTCGGCGCCCACCCGCCCCGCAGCGGCATCGGTACGCGGTCCGCGCGGCTGTGGAGCAGCCGTGAAACAGTCGTGGGACTGCTGTGCGGTGGCTGTGAAGTTGCTGTGGGATGACTGTGTGCCGACTGTGGGGCGTGATTCGGGTGGCTGGAAACGACCGTTGGAATCAGGCCGTCCGTTCGGCTGCGTGGCGCGGATCCGGGGTGCGTCGTCCGGGCACCGGACCCTGGGACTCCGCCATTCGGATAGGACTCGCACCGCAGCGGAACGCCGCCGGGACACGGGCAGTTCGTCCGCCTACCTTCGGGGCGTACCCCCTTCCTCCCGAAAGGTGCATCCATGCGATCTGTCCGTTCCGCATTCGCCGTCCTCGCCACCGCCGCCATCGTGCTCGCCGGTGCCGGCGCCGCGAGCGCCGACGTGAACGTGACCGTCCCGGAAGGCAGCCAGTACAACCTCGTCTTCGGCAACTGGTTCCAGTTCGCCGCCGACGACATCTTCAACGCGGGCAGGGACAACACCGTCGGCTCCAACAACTGACCCGGCGCGCCGTACGGGCCCGGCCCGCCCCCGGTCGTACGGGGCGGGCCGGGCCCTGCCGTGCGTCAGAGCCAGGGGATCTGGTCCGCCCCGTAGCGGTAGGCGCGGAAGACGGAGTTCTGCGCGCCGCGCGAGGACTCCAGGCCCGTGCCGCGGTCGAACGAGCCGAACTCGGGGACGACGAACTCCCAGACCACGTCCCCCTCGGGGGTCACCTCGAAGAGCCGCCCGAAGGAGCCCTCGGCGATGAAGGTGTTGCCGTTGGGCAGGCGCTGGGCGCTGGACATGTAGGGGCTGTAGAAGTTCTGCGGCGGATTGTCCTCGTACGACCACACCTGCTCGCCCGTCGTCGGGTCGAGCTCCAGCACCCGCGAGTACGGCACGGACGTGGTGTCGCGGTAGGTCCCGTTGTCGAACACCAGGATGGTGCCGCCCGGCAGCTCGTGCGGGTGGTGCTGCTGGGCGAGGACGTCGGGGCCGATCCGCCAGCGTACGGACCCGTCGGCGCGGTCCACGGCCACCGTCGTCGACGCGCTGCGGAAGCCCACCACGATCCCGCCGTCGGCGAGTTCGTTGACGGTGTTGGCCATCGGCCAGTGCTCGCGGGCGAAGTGCGGGTTCAGCGGGACCTCCTCCGGGTCGAGGTGCTCGATCGCAGCCCAGCGCCAGACCGTCTCGCCCTCCCAGGTCAGCTCGTACACCACGTCCCCGTAGATCACCCCGCCCGGTGCCTCCGAGCCGGGGATGCCGCCGCGGATCCGGGCCGCGTCCGCCGGTGACAGCGGCTCCACGACGGTGATCAGCAGGTTGCCGTTGCGCAGGACGGAGGCGTCGTGGTGGTGGAAGGGGTGGCGGACCTCGCGCAGCACGGTGGAGTCCGGGGCGAGTTCCTGGAAGATGCCGCCGTGGTAGACGTCCCAGATGGGGAAGAGGCTCGGGCCGGTTGTGTCCTTGGCCGCGTAGAAGAGGGTGCCTCCCGGGAGCAGCTGCGCCTGACGGCCGGGCGGGTGCGGGGAGTTCCAGGTGTGGGCGGTCCGGCCGTCGATGTCGACGAGGTGGATCCGGCCGTCGCCGGTGATCGGGGTGTAGAGGGTGTAGCCGCCGAAGCTCCGCTGCGGATCGTGGGCGCGCAGGCCGGTGCCGCGGCGGCGCAGGGTGTTCTGGTCGACGCTCATGGAGGTCCTTCCGGGGTGGGATGGGGTGGGTGGGCCGTACGGGGGCCGGTTCAGGGGGTGGTGACCGTGACGGCGGCCGGATCGGCCGCCCGGAGCGGGCCGGGTCGCAGCCGGGCCGACAGTGCGGACCGGTCGGCGGCGCCCGGCAGGGACTGGGCCGCCTTCGCCCAGGCCGCCTCGTCCGACAGGTCGGCGAGCAGCTCGGGCGTCAGGTTCGCCCCGTACGCGTAGCGGGGCTGGAAGACCTCGACGTACCCGGACCGGAGTGCGCCCTTGGACTGGGCCACCACGGCCGCCCGCGCCGCGGCCGGATCGGCGGCCGCGGCACGCTGCGCGCCGAGCACCGTGCGCAGGACGGCGGTGGTCTCCTCGTCACCCGCCGAGGGGCCCGCGACGAGGAGGGTGTGGGCGGTGTAGCCCGTGAAGGGGAGCTCGGCGTAACGGCTGCCGAGGGCGGTGCGGGCGGCGTCGTAGAAGCTGGGGAAGGTGACGCCGGCGTCGACGTCACCGCGGGCGAGGGCGGGGGCGACCTGGTTCGGGGCCAGGTTGACCACCGTCACGTCCGCCGCGGTCAGCCCGGCGGAGGCGAGCATCCGGGACAGGGCGTACTCGACGTTCGTGCCCTGCGGGACCCCGACCTTGAGCCCCTTGAGCGCGCCGAAACCGGTGACGGCGCGGTCGGTGCGGGTGAGCAGGCGCCAGTCCGAGAAGCGGGACAGGTCGGCCACGATCCGTACGTCGCGCCCGCCGAGCGCGGCCGTGACCGCGGGCAGGTCGCCCACGACGCCGAACCGCGCCTGGCCGCCGAGGACGGCGTTCAGCGCGTCGCGGCCCGTGGGCAGGGTGGTCACGGTGGCGTCGAGGCCCTCGGCGGCCCAGAGCGAGCGCTCCTGCGCGAGGTACACGGGGGCGGCCGCCAGCTGGTCGCTGCCGGCCAGGGTCACGGCGCGCCGTCCGGCGCCGTGCGCGGCGCCGCCCCCGGCCCCGCCTTCGGTGCAGGCGGTGGCGAGGAGGGGCAGCAGAGCGGCCAGCAGTACGCCGACCAGCGCGCGGGGTCTGGGCATGGTGGGTTCCTTCCGGGGGATCGGGGATCGGGTGTCAGGGGGTGGTGAGGTGGGCCGCGACGCTCTCGCGCAGGGCCGGGTCCGGGGGGCCCGGAGGGACCGGGTGGTCCGCGAGGACCCGGCCCGGGGAGCCCCCGAGGACGACCACCCGCCCGGCCAGGGCGAGCGCCTCGTCGATGTCGTGCGTCACGAACAGCACGGTGGTGCCGCTGCGCTCCCACAGCTCGCGCAGCAGTGCCTGCATCCGCGTCCGCGTCAGCGCGTCCAGGGCCCCGAACGGCTCGTCCATCAGCAGGACCTCCGGCCGCGCGGCCAGCGCCCGCGCCAGGGCCACCCGCTGCTGCATCCCGCCGGACAACTGCGCCGGGTACTTCTCGGCGCCGTCCGCCAGCCCGACCTCGGCGAGCGCGGCCAGGGCCAGTTCGCGCCGCTGCGCACGCGGCAGTCCGAGCCGCTTGAGGGCGAACTCGACGTTGCCGCGGGCCGTGCGCCAGGGGAAGAGCGCGTAGTGCTGGAAGACCACGCCCCGGTCCGGGCCCGGCCCCGTCACCTCGGTGCCGCCCGCCGTCACCCGTCCCGTCGCGGGCCGCACGAAACCGGCGACCGTGTTCAGCACCGTGGACTTCCCGCAGCCGCTCGGCCCGAGCAGCGCCGTGAACGACCCCGCGGGGAACACCAGGTCCGTCGGCCGCAACACCGGCGCGGCCCCGTACCCGACCGACAGTCCCTCCAGCCGTACCTCCAGGCTCATGACGCGCTCCAGTGCACCCAGCGACGCCCGACGGCGGCCAGCAGCAGGTCGGCGGCCACGCCCAGCAGCCCGAGGACCAGCAGCCCCGCGAACATCCGGTCCACCCGCAGGAACTGGCCGTCCACCTGCAGCCGGTACGCCAACCCGCTGTCCGCGCCGCCCAGTTCGGCGGCGACCAGCGCCAGCAGGGCCACGGAGGCCCCGTAGCGCAGGGCGGCCAGCAGCGCCGGCGCGGCGGCGGGCAGCAGGACCTCGGTGAACCGCCGGTGCAGGGGCGCCCCCAGCGAGCGGGCGGCCCGCAGGTGCGACACCGGTACGCGCGAGACCCCGTCGTGCACGTAGAGCCAGACCGCGAGGAGGACGGCGTAGGCGATCAGCAGCCGCTTGGCGTTCTCGCCGATGCCGAACCAGGCGGTCGCGAGCGGCACCAGTGCGACGGCCGGGATCGGGCGGAGGAAGGAGACCACCGGCGTGACGGCGGCCGACAGCCGGGGCAGGTACCCCGTCGCGAAGCCGAGGGCGCCGCCGATCACCGCCCCCAGCGCGAAACCCTGCCCCGCGCGGGCCAGGCTGGCGCCGACGTCGGTGGCCAGGGTCCCCTCGCGGGCACTGGCCGCCAGGGCCGCCGCGGTGTCGGCGGGGGAGGGCAGCAGTCCCGGGGCCACCGCACCGGACCGGGCGAGCAGGTACCAGAGCGCGAGGACGGCACCGGCCGCGCCCAGGGCCGGGCCGAGCCGGCCGAGGGCCCGGCCGGCGGGGGAGGGGGAGGCTTGCACGGGACGACTCCTGGGTGGGTTGATAAGTGAGGTCAATAATTGACCATGCTTATCAACGGGGTGTTGCGGCGGTGTGAAACCGTCCGGGTCCACCCGGGCCCGCGCGGGCGATGGGATACGTTCACCTGCGTGTCTCGACCCGAACCCACACCCGAAGCGCTGGAGGTCGGCCGGGCGATCCGCGAGTGCCGCACCGCGCGCCGCGTGTCCATGGCCGTGCTCGCCACCCGCTCGGGTCTCTCCCAGCCCTTCCTCAGCCAACTGGAACGCGGACTGGCCACCCCCAGCCTGAGCTCGATCTACCGCATCGCCGAGGCCCTCGACGTCACGCCCGGCACCTTCCTGCGCCGCCCGGAGCGCCCCGGAGTCGTCAGCCACGAGAGCGACCCGCAGGTGATCAGGGTGAGCGAGGCCGCCGGACAGGTGGCGCGGGTGCTCATCCCGGGCGGACGCAGCGGCCTGATGGAGGCCTACGAGCACCACTTCGAGCCCGGCCGGGGCGAGCGCGGCTGGTTCGCGCACCCCGGCGAGGACTTCCTCTACGTACTGGAGGGCGAGGTCCTGCTCGAAGTCGAGGGTGAGGAGCCCCTGTTGCTGCGGGCGGGCCGCAGCGCCCACCACCGGGGCGACGTGCCGCACCGCTGCTCACTGCCGGAGGGCGGCTCGGCGGCCCGCACCCTGCTGGTCATCGCGAACGCGTAGCGGCGACCCTCATGCGGGGGGCGGCGTAGCAGCGCTTTTCACGCGGGGGCGGCGTAGCACCGCACGGTCACCGTGCGCCCGGGGCCCCAGCGCTGCTCGACGCTCCCCAGCGGGCTCCAGCCGAGGCGGTCGTAGAGGGCGACGGCCGCCGTGTCGGAGGCCACCACGTCGAGCACGGGACGCAGCCCGCGCGCCCGCGCCTCGCGCCCGGCCCGTGCCATCAGCAGGGCGCCGGCCCCCAGCCCCCGTGCGGTCGGGGCGACGAAGAGCCGCCCGACCACGGCCACGGCCTCGACGGGCACTCCGTCCCGTCGGCACAGCAGTGCGGGCGCGGCGTCGTCCGGCTCGCCCCGGGACAGCACGACATGGCCGGCCGTCACCCCTTCGTGCTCGGCCACCCAGGCGTCGAGGAGCGCCGGCGGCGACAGCCACCCCTCGGGCCGCTCCGGCCAGTCCACGGGATAGCCGTCGGTGCGGTGGACCTCGGCGAGTACGCGGGCGCACGCGCCGAGGTCACGGGGTTCACGGCGCCGGACGTCCATGCCGCCATGCAACCACGAGGGAGGCGCCGTCAGGACAGCCGGGTCACCCGTGCGCCGAACGACGGCTCCACCAGGTCCTTGCCCACCGCCACCGGGACGGTCCTCGCGCCGTCCCCGTCGCCGACGGTCAGCACGCCGACCTCGGTGCCCGCCTTCGCCCCGTGCGGCAGGGACTTGTCGCCCGCGCCGAGCGAGAGCCGCAGTTGCTGCCCCGGTACGCCGATCACGGAGAGGTCCTTCGCAGCCACCAGCGGGGTCCTGCCGCCGAGCCCGTCGTCGACGTAGCCCACCAACTGCCCCTTGCGCACGGCCGGGGCCTCGGCGAGCGCCGCGCGGACGGCCTCGATGACCTTGCGGCTGTTCTCCTTGACCAGAACCAGGCTGTCCGCGCCGTCCACGTCCGGCCCGTCCGCGTGCTGGTCCATCAGCGTGCCCAGGATCAGCGGGGTCTGTTCCCCGACCGTCTTGTAGGCGGCCCACATCAGGGTGCCGCCGGCGGGGGTGCTCGAACCGGTCTTGATGCCCTTGATGCTCAGGCCGGAGGTGAGGAGCAGGCTGCCATTGTTGTTGATGAGCGGTTTGGTCAGGCCCTTGATGTTCTCCTGCGACAGGGCGACCACCGCGCGGAACGCCTCCTCCTTCATCACCGCGTCGGCGAGCTTCAGTTGGTCGGCCGCGGTACTCACGGTGCGGGCGTCCAGGCCGCTGGGGTCCGTGTACGTGGTGTCGTTCATCCCGAGCTCCTTCGCCGCGGTGTTCATCTTCGCGACGAAGGCATCCGGGGTGCTGGATCCGGTGTCCCAACGGGCCAGCAGGCGAGCGATGTTGTTGGCCGACGGGATCATCAGCATCTTGAGCATGTCCAGCTGGCTGAACTTCGTCCCGGCCGTGAGCCCCTCGATACGTGACTCGTGCTCGGCGTTGCCATCGGCCACGGCCGTCGCGTCCACCTCGATGAGGGGGCCGGGGTCGTTCTTGCGCAGGGGGTGGCCCTTGAGGATCACGTACGCCGTCATCACCTTGGCCACGCTGGCCGTCGGCACCGGCTTCTGCTCGCCGAAGGTGGCGATGTCGCCGGAGCCGGGCACGCGGACGGCCCCCTGGCCCTTGGCCGGCCACGGGATCGTGGTGTTCCCCTCCAGGGTGTGGGAGGAATCGCCGCCGGCCAGCCGGGGGGCGGGCAGCGGGCGCAGCAGCTGCGCGCCGATGACGGCGCCGCCGAGCAGCAGCACGATCGGAGTCCACACCTTGACCCGGCGGGTGAGGGTGCGGCGGGGGGTCTCCGGCGGGGGAGCGGTGTTGGTCAGCTCGGCCAGCAGGTCGAGCGGAGGCAGCGGCGCCTCCCGCGTCACCTCCGGCCCGGCGGGCTGCTGCGGCCGGGGCGGCTCGGGGGCCTTGGGCGCGGGCGCGGGCGCGGCCACGGCTCCGGACCCGGACCCGGCCGCGGCCCCGAGCTCCTTGAGCGCGACGAACTGACTGGTCCGCTCGGCGTCGCTCTCCGCGTCCGCCTCTGCCCGCCGGGCGGGGGCGTGGGCCTTCGGGGCGGTGGCGGTGGCGGTGGCGGTGGCCTTCGCGTCCGGCTTCCGGGTGCCGCCGGCCGTGGCGGGCTTCCCGCCCTCGGGTGTCTCCGGGCCGGCGTCGCGGGCCGTGGCGGGTGCCGCGTCCTCGGCGCCGCTCCCGTCCCGTGCGGGGCGGTCGGAGGCTTCTTCCGTGCCGTCCGCGGGTGTCGACAGCCGGTCCGCGGACTCGCTGTCGCCGTCGCCGTCGCCGTCGCCGGGTTCCGGCCGGGCGGGGGCGGCCGATGTGCCCTTCGCGCCGTCGGGCGCTCCGGCAGCCGTTTCCCCGGCTTGGGACCGCGGGCCGGCCGGGCCGTCGCCCTGCGGGACAGAGGTGGCCGTGTCGTTCCGGGACCCGGCCGGGCCGGGCCCGGTGGGCCGCTCGTCTGCCGGGACGTCCGAGGCGGTGGCGGCTTCGGCCTCGGGCTCCTCGCCGCCGTCGCCGGCCCGCGCGGGGGCCGCCTTCGGAGCCGGGTTCAGCGGCCGGTCCGGGGTGGGCCCTGCGGGTTCCCGGTCCTCGTGGTCGTCTTCGGTGGCGGTCGCCGGGGTGCTCGCCGAGTCGTCGGATGCCGAACCGCCGCCGCTCTCCGGCTCCGTGGTCCCGTCGCCGTCCTGCGGGGCGGGCGCCGCCGCCTTCGTTCCGGTCCCGGCCCAGGAAGGGGCCGGCCTCCGCGTACGGGCGGGTTCCCCGTCAGCGGGGCCACCCTCGGTGGCGGTCCCGTCGGACTGCGCGGACGCCGTGTTCGCGGCGTGGCCGTCGGCATCCGCGTCATCATGGTCGTCGCCGTCCCGATCCGGCCACTCGGGGGTCTGCTCCGACGGGCCGTCGCCGTCGGTCCGCCGTGTGGCGGCAGGCCGTTCCCGCCCGGCCGGGGCCGCGTCGGCGGCAGGGCCGGCACCGGCCTCCTTCGCATCCGCATCGGTATCGGCCTCGGTGGCCCCGGCGGGGTCCGCCGGGGTCTCGTCCGGTGTTTCCCGAAGGGTGCCGGGTTCGGTCACACCGTCCCCCCCAGCCGCCCGCAGGGCACCCGGCACGCCCTCCGGGTCCGTCCGCTCCGTCACCGTCTCCGCCTTCATCCAGCGCCCCACCTTGCTGCTCACACCCGGCCCGGCCGGTTCTCGCCGTAGTCGTCATCGCCATCGGCACGGCCGTCTTCCGGCCCGCCGATCACCTAGATGTACTGCGCACCCTGCGCGTTCCCCCGGTTCGAACCTGTGACCGTTCGGTCATACTCCGCCTCCGCCGCTCCCTTCGACGCCCGGTTTGACGCGCCCGCGATCACTCTGCACTATTCCACTAACGTGTTAGTGGAATGAGGTGGAGGGATGGAATTCCGGGTCGACCGGCGCAGCGGCGTCGCCACCTACCTGCAGCTCGTGACCCAGGTCAAGCAGGCGCTGCGCCTGGGCGTGCTGGAACCGGGGGACCGGCTGCCGACAGCCCGTGAAGTGGTCGCGGCCACCGCGATCAACCCCAACACCGTCCTCAAGGCGTACCGGGAGCTGGAGCGCGAAGGGCTCGTGGAGCCGCGCCCCGGCGCGGGCACCTTCGTGCGCCGGTCCCTGTCCCGCCCCGAGGCGGCGGCGGACTCCCCGCTGCGGACCGCCCTGGCCGCCTGGATGGTCCGGGCGCGCGAGGCGGGCCTGGACCGGGAGGACATCACGGCGCTGATCACGGCTGCCGTGGAGGACAGCTTCAACAACTCCGGGCCCCTGCCCGGACCGTCGAGAGAGGACACGGCGTGAGTGACCCGACCCACGCGCCGGCACTACGGGCAACGCGGCTCGGACGGGCGTACGGAGGCCGGCCGGCCCTGCACGCGTGCGACGTCGAGCTGCCCGCCGGGCACATCATCGCCCTCGTCGGCCCCAACGGGGCCGGCAAGAGCACCCTGCTCCAGCTAGGCGCCGGGCTGATCCGCCCCGGCAGCGGGCAGATACGCGTCTTCGGCCACGCCCCCGGCACCGCCGAGGCCCGCCGCCGCACCGCGTTCCTCGCGCAGGAGAAGCCGCTGCACGCCCGCTTCACCGTCGCCGACACCCTGCGCCTGGGCCGCATGCTGAACCCGGGCCACTGGGACCAGGCCGTCGCCGAACGCCTCGTACGGGCCGGGGACATCCCCCTGGACGCCCGCGTCGGCGCCCTCTCGGGCGGCAGCCGCACCAGGGTCGCGCTGGCCCTGGTCCTCGGCAAGCGCGCCGACCTGCTCCTGCTGGACGAGCCGCTCGCCGACCTCGACCCGCTCGCCCGTCACGAGGTGATGTCCCTGCTCATGGCCGAGGCCGCCGAGCGCGGCACGACCATCGTGATGTCCTCGCACGTCCTGGCCGAACTGGACGAGGTCTGCGACCGCGTGCTGCTCCTCGCGGGCGGAGTCCCCCGCCTCGCGGGCGACATCCAGGAGCTCTGCGACGGGCACACCTGGCTCACCGGCCGCGCCGACCCGATGGAGGAGGACGGACTGCCCCGCGCCTTCGACCGCGGGGCGGTCGTGCACTGCGCCGTCAGCGGCCGTCAGGTCACCGCCCTGGTCCGTACGGCGCCCGGCGCCCCGCTGCCCGCGGGGACCGACGCACGCTGGATCGCCGAAACCCCCTCCCTGGAAACCCTGTTGCTCGCACACCTGCGCGGCGCCGCGACCCCCGCGAACCCCGTGACCACCGCCCCTGCCACCGAGGAGGCCGCAGCGTGAAGGGTGTCCTCTGGCTGGCCTGGCGCCAGCAGCGGCTGATGATCCTGGGCGGCGCCGCCGTGCTGGTCGCCTGCGCGGCCTGGGTGGTCTACCGGCGCTCCGAGATGATGTCGCTGATCGATGCCACAGGATGGGTGCCCTGTCCGGGATGGAACGGCGGCTGCGAGAGCCTCGCCACCTTCCAGATCATGGACGGCAACGTCACCGGAATCCGCGCGCTCGGCACCCTCGGCATCGCACTGCCCGCCCTCATCGGAGTGTTCTGGGGCGCCCCGCTCATCGGCCGGGAGCTGGAGACCGGCACGATCAAGCCCGCCCTCACCCAAGGGGTCGGCCCGCGCCGCTGGTTCGCCGCCCGTTTCGGCCTCGCGGCCCTCTTCACCCTGCTCGCCTCGACGGCCGTCGCGGCCCTCGTCGCCTGGTGGTGGGCACCCATTGCCAACACCCTCGACGGCCCCTACTGGCACGACGCCCCCATCTACAACGCCACCGGCCCGGCCTCCGTGGCCTGCGCCCTCTTCGCGCTCAGCGTCGGCACCCTCGCGGGCCTGCTGGTGCGCCGGGTGCTGCCCGCCATGGGCGCGGCCCTGCTGGCGATCGGCACGGTCATGACGTTCGTGACCTACTTCCGCCGCAGCTGGATCGACCCCGAGACCCGGATCACCCCCGGCATGACGCCCAAGCGGCCCGTCGGCAGCGCCTGGTCGACCGGGGAGTTCGGCTATCTGACGCCCGACGGGCGCGAGCACTCCATCTGGAACGTCTGCCAGACCTCGGGGGAGGAGCTTCGGCGGTGCATGGCCGAGCACGACTTCGTCGCCCGGTACCACAAGGTCTACCCCAGCAACGACTTCTGGACGTTCCAGTGGATCGACACGGCCCTCTACGCGGGCGGCGCCGTCCTGCTCCTCACGGTCACCGTCGCCCTGCTGCGCCGCCGCATCGCCTGACGCCGCCGCATCACCTGACGGCCGCCGCGGTCCGACCCGCCGCGGCGGCCCCGTACCACCCCGCACCGTCCAGTTCACCTTCCGTCCGCATCCCAGGGGGGACCCCTCATGGCAACGAAGAAGAACCTCACCGCCGACCGCGCGAGCGTCGGTCACAAGGTCCGTTACGCGCTGAGCAACCCGACCCGCATCGCCCCGTACGTCAAGCGGGCCGCGCGCGACAGCTGGCTGCGCTTCAAGCACCCGGACCACGTGGGTTACTACCGGGCGGTCATGGCCTCCGACACCGGCCGCAACCCGGAGGCCGCGGTCGGCAGCCAGACCCACGACCGCTGGCTGGCCCTCGGGAAGATGCAGTTCGACTACCTTTTGGAGCACGGGCTCGCCCCGCGCCACCGGATGCTCGACATCGGGTGCGGGAACCTGCGGGCGGGCTGGCGCTTCATCGACCACCTGGAGCCGGGTCACTACTACGGCATGGACATCTCGCCCGACATCCTCATCGCCGCCAAGCGCACGCTGACGGACCGGGGACTTCAGGCCAAGTTGCCGCACCTGACCATCACCCAGGACCTGACCCTCGACTTCCTGCCCGACCGTCACTTCGACGTGGTGCACGCGCACAGCGTGTTCTCCCACTCACCGCTGTCGATCATCGACGAGTGCCTCGCCCACGTGGAACGGGTCCTGGCGCCGGGTGGCCGCTTCGACTTCACCTTCGACCGCACCGAGGGCACCGAACACCAGGTCCTGCGCGAGGACTTCTACTACCGCACCCAGACCCTCGTCGACCTGGCCGCCCGGCACGGCCTCAAGGCCCGGTTCATGGACGACTGGGAGAAGCTCGGCCACGGCCAGTCCAAGATCCGCGTCACCGCCGCCTGAAACCGCACCACGGCCCGGGCCGGGAAGCCGCCGCCACGGCTCCCCCCCCCGGGCCGTGGTGTCGCATGCTCAAAACTGCGTGCACGGAGACTACTTCGAGCAGCTTCCTTCAAAAATGCCACCGGGGTCCGCTATCTTGCCGAGAGCATGCCAAAGCGGTGTGTCCGCGACCCGGACCGCACGAGGAGCTGCCCGATGAGTGTCATCGACCCACCACCCCGGCCCCGCCGCCCCGCCCGCCCCGCCCGCAGGTCCCCGCTCGCGGCCCTGCTCGCCGCGGCCCTCGCGGTCGCCGGCCTCGCCGCC
>NZ_JBGWAB010000123.1:0-23933 GCF_041862025.1 Streptomyces sp. AB3(2024) | reverse complement strand
TCCGCTCCGGCCCCGCCGGGCCCGGGATCCGCCGGGGCGGGCGGAGCCTCCGGGAGCGGACCCAGCGGCAGTTCCCGTACCTCCGCGCGGCGTGCCGGAGCCGGGGCGGTCCGGGCGGCCTCGGCGATCCGGGGCGCCCCGGCGGGTTCCGGGGGCCGTACGGTCACGCACCCGGCGGTCAGCGCCAGCACGGCGAGGAGCAGGGGCACGGCCAGGGGCAGGGGCGGGGGAACGGCATGCGGCAGGGACGGGCCGACAGGCGGGCGGACGGACGGGTCAGGGGGGCCCGGCAGGGCCCGGCGCGAACGCATCCGCCCACCCTGCCGCACGGGAGCCCCGCCGGGCGCGCTCCTTCACACGGACGGGTGAGCACCGCCCTCGGCCCCGCCCCCGGAGAGCCGCGCGGCCGGCCATCGCGCTCCGGGGGCCGCGGCGCTCTCCGTACGCGGTGCGCGTCGTACGGCTGTCGTGCCTTTCCGGCCGGTTACGTGGTCGGGCCAGCGGGTTTCACCCCGACGGCCCGCACGGCGCACTGTAGCAAGATCGACATAACCCGGTAATAAAGAGGTATGGGGAGGGTAAAGCGGATCGGCCCGCTCCTGGGGTCGCCGCCGTAACCCGGGTGCCGCGCCCGCTGTTGCACACGCGGCGGGTCCACCCACGGTGAACGGAGTTCCCATGCCCCAGCTGACCGACGACCCCGAGCGCGCGGGCACCTGGATGACCCCGGAGGAGTACGGGGCCTCGCGCGCCGCCCTCTGGACCGGAGCGGTCGTCCTCGTCACCGACCCCGACGGGCGGATCCTCGTCCAGAGCGTCGACTATCGCTCCGACCGGCTCCTGCCCGGCGGCGCGGTGGACGCCGGCGAGTCGCCCGCGGCGGCCGCCGCCCGTGAGGTGCGCGAGGAGCTCGGCGTCGACGGCCACTACCCGCGCGGGCTCGCCGTCGACTGGATCCCCGCCGACACCCCCGGCTTCCCGCCCGAGATGCGCTTCCCCGGCGAGATCCTGCACGTCTACGACGGCGGCACCTGGACTCCGGACCGGATCCGCTCCGTCCGGCTGCCCGACCGGGAGATCACCGGCATCGACTTCGCCGAGCCCGCCGACCTGCCCGCCCTGATGGACCCGGGCGACGCCCGCCGCGCCCTGTCCGCGCTGCGGGCCCGGATCAACGGCTCCGGGCCCGCCCTGCTGGAGGACGGCCGCCCCACCAACCCCACCGACCTCGACCGGCTCGGCGTCCTGCGCACCCGCCGCACCCCGCAGCACGGCACCTGGCACCCCGGCCCGCTCCCCGCGCACCTGCCGGTACGGGAACGCTCCGGCTGGCTGTTCGCCCCGGACGGCCGGGTGCTCCTGCTCATCGCCCGCGCCACCGGCGCCGCGCACCTGCCGGGCCCGGCGGCGGAACCCACCGCCGGGGCGCTCGCGCTCGGCCACCGCTACGCCGACGGGGGCGCCTCGGCCCGTACGGCGGCCCGGCTGACGGCCCTCGCGCCGGCCGGGGACCCGGCGTACGCCCGGCTGCTGGCCACCCCGGAGCAGGTCCGCGAGCTCAGCGACTGGGGTCCGGCGGGCCGGGAGGAGCTCGCTTCGGTGCACGCGGCCCGCGTCCGCCTCGCCCTCCCGGCCCCGCCCCGCACCCCGCCCATGGAGCTGCCCGAACAGGGTCTGCGCTGGTGACGCCCCCTGCAAATCCCGCGCGGGCGGCGGCCGGTCCCGCAGCATGGGGCCATGGACGACAGCGTGATCGACTACACCCTCTACATCCAGGCCGATCCGGCCCGGGTCTGGCAGGCCCTGACCGACCCGGCCCTCACCCGCCGGTACTGGGGCCCGAGCTTCGAGACGGACTGGGCGGTGGGCTCGCCCATGGACTGGGTCGAGCGCGGCGCCCGCACCAGCGACCCGGCCCAGGTGGTCCTGGAGTGCGTCCCGGACCGCAGGCTCTCCTACACCTGGCACACCTTCAGCACCCAGTGGGCCGCCTCCGTCGGTATCGGCGAGGAGCTGCGCGCCGAGCTGGCGGCCGAGCCGCGCACGACGGTGACGTACGAGATCGAGCCGGTCGGTGACGCCCTCGCCCGCCTGACGGTCCGCCACGAGGGGTTCACCCCGGGAGGCACCCTCATCGGCATGTGCGCGCAGGCCTGGCCGATGCTCGCCTCCAGCCTGAAGACCCTGCTGGAGACCGGTGCCCCGCTGCCCGAACCGGGTCACGCGGCGGGCCGGTACGAGTCGTACGGGTCATGACCCCCGGGCCGCCGGGGCCGCGCCCGGGCGGCCCGGCCCTGGTGGGAGGGGGCGATCCCGTCTGCGCGCGGGCGCTCGCGCGGGGCCGGCCGCCCTCGATCCCGCCGTCCGGACCGGACCGCCCCCGGCGGGGACTGCGATCATGGAATCCGACCCTTGATCGGAGCGCCGGCCATGGCATTTGAACACCACTGCGTCGTCATCACCGCGGCAGGACGGGACTTCGGGCGGACCCTGGCCCTGCGCTTCGCCGCGCGGGGCGCCGAGGTCCACCTCTCCGCCCGCACCCCCGAAGCCGCGGCGCGGGTCCGTGAGGAGATCCTCGCCCAGGGCCACGCCGCCGACCGCGTGCACGCGTACGCCTGCGACCTGACGGACCCGGCGTCCGTGCGGGGCTTCGCGGCGGCGGTCGCCGCCCGCGCGGGCCACGTGGACGTCCTGGTCAACAACGGATCCCGCTACCAGCACGGCACGGACCTGCTGTCCGCATCCGACGAGGACGTGGTGGAGACCCTCGCCTCCGGAGCCACCGGTACCGTCCTGGCGACGAAGGCCTTCCTCCCGCTCCTCCTGAAGTCGGACGTGCCGGACATCGTGACCATGGTCTCCGGCTGCGGGGAGCGGGGGCACCACCGCTCGGACGCCCACGACTCCTTCTACGCGGCCAAGAGCGCCCAGGCCGGGTTCACCGAGACCCTCTCCCGCCGGCTCCGCGACCGGGGCGTCCGGGTGATCTCCCTCTATCCGCCGGACTTCGACAACCACGATCCGCTGTCGGAGGCCTGGGAGGCGGCCCCGCGCACGGCGAAGGACCCCCTGACCGCCCAGTCGCTGGTGGACTGCGTCTTCTTCGCCGTCGGACAGCCCCGCGACTGCTTCATCAAGGCGTTCTACTTCGAGCAGGTCTGAGCCGGCGCGCCGCCCGCCCCGCGCCGGGAGCCCCGGAGCACCGGAGCCCCTGAACCCAGGGGTTCCGGGGCTCCCGGCGCGGAGGGTACCCCTGGGCGCCTGCCGTTCACGCCGGTCGTGTGGAATGGGAGGCATGGGGATACGCGATCACCAGACGAGCCGGCCGCCGGGAGGCGGTCCGGCGTACCCGGCCACAGCGCCCGCGGGCACCGGGCCGGCCCTCCGTCGCCCCGCGGCGGATCCGGCGGAGGCCCCGCGGGAGGCGCCCCGGGACGCGGCCGTTCCCGGGCGGTGGCGCTACACCCGGCACCTCGACCGGCTGGCCGCCGTCGCCGCCGTGGCGGGAGGCCCCCGGGCGGGAGGACCGCGGGAGGCCGAGGCGGTCGCGGCCGTCCTGCGCGACCCCGACCCCGTGATGGCCGAGAGCGCGGTGGTCACCCACCTCGACCGCCGCGCGCCGAGGCTGCTGCCCGGCACGGAGTTCCCCGACTGGGCCCGTGCCCTGTACCCCGTCCTGGACGGCCATGCCTTCCCGGCCCGCAGGCTGCGCGAGTGGACCCTGCTCAAGGCGATCGAGGCGGGCACCGACTGGAACCCCGCCGAACTCGCCGCCGCTTCCGACTGGTGCCAGCACACGGCGGCCCGCTCCCTCGCCTCCCGCGAGGCCCTGACCCTCCTCGCCGCTTCCGCACGCACCCGTCGCGTGCGCAACACGGCGGCCCAGCGCTTGCACAGAAGCGCGGCATAGGGCCCGTACGGGGTGTTGCCGCACCCCGTACCCTGCCTCACACTCACCCTCAGGCAGCCGGCGCCGGGGGGGCACGCATGTGGCGGTTCATCCTCTTCATTCCGTCCGTCCTGCTGCTGGGGGCGGCCTGCGCCTGGCGCATCCGGGCCTTCCGGCGGATGGCCTCCCCGCCGGTCCGCACACCCCGCCGGGCCGGGGAACCCCTGACGGTCTACGAGGTGGCCTACCTGCGCGACGGCCGGCGTGCCGTCGCCGAGACCGCGATGGCGCTGCTCCACGCCAACGGCCGGCTCCCGGTGGTCGGCACCTACGGGGTGTCGCCCGCGGGGCGGCCCCGCGGGGAGGTGGAGGCCGCGGTCTTCGCGGCGCGCGGCAACCGGCCCGCGCGCGGCGCCCGGGCGGTCCGGTCGGCGGTCACCGCCTCGCCCGCCGTCGGCCGGGTCGTCGCCCGGCTGGTCGCGCAGGGCCTGGCCGTGGACGAGGCGTACGCCGGGCGGGCCCGGCGGGCCGAGGTCCTCGAAGCGGCAGCGGCGGTGACGGTGGGCTGCGCGGGCGCCGGGGCCGTCGTCTGGTCCGTCCTCGACGGGGACGGACCGCTCTGGCCGCTCGTCGCCTTCGCGCTGTCGCTCGGCGCCTGGGCGGTGGCGCGCGCCCGGCGTCCCCGCCGGTACGCCCTGGGGCACGGCACGCCGACGGGTCGCGCCCTCTACCGCGCGACCCTGGCCGACGACGCCTGGGAACCGCGCCCGGCCCGGTCCGTCCAGCTGCCCACCCGGATCCGGGCGACCGTCGCAGCCGCGGCCCTGCGGGGCGTGACTCCCACCGGGCGGCTCGCGGAGCTGGCCACGGCCCTGGACGGACCGCCACCGCCGGTCCGTCCGAAATCCACCCCGGACGGCTCGCGGGAGACCTCCGCCCACACGGTCTCGGATCCGCCGGCCCTCGGGGGCCTGGGCTGCGGAGGCGGCTGCGCGGGGTGCGGAGGATGCGGGGGAGGTCTGTGAGGTCCGCCCGGATCCACGGCCGGGGAGAGCGGAAGGCGTAGTACCGAAAAGCTCGCCATCCGCCGTTCGGGGGTTTATCTTCGGCATACCTGGCCGGGTAACAGCGTTGGACCGATGCCATTCCGCTGGAGGATGACTCTCCGTGCAGCACGTTTCACAGGCTCCCGTCACCACCCCCGACGCAGAGCCCGCGCCGCCCGAGCCCCGCGCGTTCAGCGAGGTCAAGGGCTGGTTCTCGGCCTACGACCAGGTGCTCTTCGACTGGTTCCTGAACCGCCAGAACGACACCCCCGAAGCGTCGGGCGACATCCTCGAACTGGGTGCGTTCCTGGGCAAGAGCGCGATCTTCCTCGCCGGATACCTGCGGGAGGGCGAGGAGTTCACGGTCTGCGACCTCTTCGACTCGCCCGCGCCCGACGACTTCAACCTGGCGGAGATGCGGGACTCCTACCCCACCCTCACGCGCCGCGGGTTCGAGACGAACTACCTGGCCTTCCACCCGTCCCTGCCGACCGTCATCCAGGCCCCGACCTCGGTGGTCGCGGACCGGGTGCGCCCCGGCAGCTGCCGTTTCGTCCACGTCGACGCCTCCCACCTGCACGAGCACGTGGTCCAGGACATCGCCTCCTCGCGCCTGGTCGCCACCCCCGACGCCGTCGTGGTCTTCGACGACTACCGCGCCGCCCACTGTCCCGGCGTCGCCGCCGCGGTCTGGGCGGCGGTGGCCGGCGAGGGACTGCGCGTGATCGCGGTCTCCGCCTCGAAGCTCTACGCGACCTGGGGCGACCCCCTGCCGCAGCAGTCGGCGCTGCTGGCCTGGCTGGAAGGCCGCACGGACCTGTGGCACGGCGTGGACGTGGTGGCCGGGCACCCGCTGGTGCGCATAGGCGACGAGGGCGTGGTGGCGCCGCCCGCGCCGAAGCTGCTGCGCGCGCCCGCCGAGCCCGTCGCGGCGCCGCCCGCCGCTCCGCGGCCGGCGAGGCCGGTCAGCTGGCGCCGGCTGGCCAAGGACCTGCTCCCGCCGCTGCTCACCCGTGCCATCGTGGCCCGGCGACGGCGCCGCCGGGGCTGAAAGCCGGACGTACGGCGCCGTGCCCCGCTCCCCGCGGGCCCGGCGCCGTGACGTCAGGGCGTCAGGCCCTTGCGGACCCGGGCCGCGCGGCGGGCCTCGGCCGCCTGGCGCGCCTCGATGGTCTTGCGGGACTCCTTGCCCTTGCCGGGCCGGCCCGGGCGGGTGCCGATCCCGCGGAACCCGAGGTCCGTGCCGCTCGGCCGGCCCTTGGCGTCGGTCGGCGCGGCCCCGGCCAGCGGGACGCCGGAGGGGGCCTTCGCACCGGTGATCCGGCTCAGCGCCGCCTCGCCGGAGCGCACCTGGGTGATGGTGGGCCGGATCTTGGCGTCGGCCATCAGCCGCGTGATGTCACGCCGCTGGTTGGGCGTGATCAGGGTGACCACCTTGCCGGACTCGCCGGCCCGCGCGGTCCGGCCGCCGCGGTGCAGGTAGTCCTTGCTGTCGGCCGGCGGGTCCACGTTGACCACGAGGTCGAGGTCGTCGATGTGGATGCCGCGGGCGGCCACGTTGGTGGCGACCAGGACCGTGACCAGACCGTCCTTGAACTGCCCCAGGGTCCGGGTGCGCTGCGGCTGGGACTTGCCGCTGTGCAGCCCCTCCGCCCGTACGCCCATGGCCCGCAGGTGCTTCACGAACTGGTCGACGCCGTGCTTGGTGTCCAGGAACATCAGCACCCGGCCCTCGCGCGCGGCGATCTCGGTCGCCGCCGAGACCTTGTCCGCCGCGTGGATGTGCAGCACGTGGTGGTCCATCGTGCCGACCGAGGCCGACTGCGGGTCCACCGAGTGCGAGACCGGGTCCTTGAGGTAGCGGCGCACCAGCTGGTCGACGTTGCGGTCCAGGGTGGCGGAGAACAGCATCCGCTGTCCGGCGTGGTGGACCTGGTCCAGGATCTCGGTGACCTGGGGCATGAACCCCATGTCGCACATCTGGTCGGCCTCGTCCAGCACCGTGATCCGCACCCGCTCCAGGTGCACGTCACGCCGTCCGACCAGGTCGCTCAGCCGCCCGGGGGTGGCGACGACCACCTCCACGCCGGTGCGCAGGGCGCCCGACTGGCGGCCGATCGAGAGCCCGCCGACGACCGTGGCCATGCGCAGCTTCAGGGCCCGCGCGTACGGGTCCAGCGCCTCGGTGACCTGCTGCGCCAGCTCGCGCGTCGGTACGAGGACCAGGGCGAGCGGCCGCTTCGGGTCCGCCTGCTGTCCCGCCGTACGGGCCAGCAGGGCCAGGCCGAAGGCGAGGGTCTTGCCGGAGCCGGTACGGCCGCGGCCGAGGATGTCACGGCCCGTGAGGGAGTTGGGCAGGGTCGCCGCCTGGATCGGGAACGGCTCGCGCACCTCCTGCTCGGCCAGGGTCGACACCAGCTCAGGGGGCAGGCCGAGTTCGTCGAACGAGGCCACCGGGGGCAGTGCCGGGGTACCGGTGCGGGGCATGGCGAACTCGCCCTGCGGACCGAGGGTCCGGGGCGTCTTGCCGCCGCCGTGCTTGGTTCCCGGCTTGGAGCCTGCCTTCGCTCCGGCCTTGATGCCGAAACGCCCATGAGCTGACGGGTTCTTCATGCAGAACCTTCCGTGGAGAGAGCGGGAGGGGACGGGCGCGGAGGGCGGACGGGACCGTGAACGGCGACGAGCCGGGCCCGTACCCCTCGGTACGGCCCCGGCTCGTCGTACGTGTCCGCATCGGGCCAAAGCGCCCCGCGCCTGAAGTTTCCCGCCCATTTTACCAGTCGGGACCTACGGAGCCGCGGGGCCGGGTGCGTCGCCGCAGACCTCGGCGTGATGGGCCCGGCTCCTCGGTCCGCGGCGTCCTTGCCCGCCGCGGACCGCAGCACGTGACCATCCGGGTCACCCCCCCGGATGGCCGCGCTCGGAGTGTGGCCGGCGTGACGGGTGGGCAGTATCGAGACGGCCGCACGTGCGGCCCGAGTGGAACGTTGAGAAGGATCAGCCAGATGGCAACAGGCACCGTGAAGTGGTTCAACTCGGAGAAGGGGTTCGGCTTCATCCAGCAGGACGACGGCGGCCCCGACGTGTTCGTGCACTTCTCCGCCATCCAGACGACCGGCTTCAAGGAGCTGGCCGAGGGCGCGAAGGTCGAGTACGACGTCACCCAGGGCCCCAAGGGCCCCCAGGCCGAACGGGTGGTCACGCTCTGACACCGCTTCGCGAGCCCAGCCCGTGACAGGAGCCCCCGCCGGTCATCCGGCGGGGGCTCCCGCGCGGTGGAGGGCCAGCAGCAGGGTCCAGATCCGGTCCGCGAGGGCGCCGGGGGACGCGGGGCCGGCGGCCGTCTCCGCGGGGTCCGCCGGGATCAGGCCGTGCAGCCAGTCCGCGAGGACGCCGGTGAAGGCGGCCGCCACCGCCGAGGCCACCAGGTCCGGGTTCGGCGCGCCGACCGCGACCCGTTCGGCACGGGCCCGCGCGCGCAGCTCCCGGTGCAGGCGCTCGCCGAGCGGGCCGCCGCCGCCCGGCAGGAGCAGTGTCCGGTACAGGGCCGCGTGGCCCTCGGCGGCGGACAGGAATCCCGCGAGGGCGGCCGGGGGCCGGGCCGGGGGACGCGCCGCCCGGTCGGTCTGCCAGGCGTGCAGGGCGTCCACCGCCGCGTGCACGACGTCGGCGCAGGCGTCGACGGCCAGCGCGGGGAGGTCCTCGTAGTGCAGGTAGAACGTCGCCCGGCCGACCCCCGCCCGGCGGACCACGGCCGAGACGGTGACCTCGGCGAGCTCCCGCCCGGCGCCGCACTCGGCGAGCAGGGCCTCGCGCAGCCGCGCCTTGGTCCGGGCGGTGCGGGGGTCCCCGACGCGCGGGCCGCTCACGCGGCGAGCAGCGTGGCGCCCACGGCGAGCGCGCCGGGCAGGGCCTGGGCCACGAGGATCCGGCGGTTGGCGGTGGCGGCCCCGTACACCCCCGCGACGATCACGCAGATCAGGAAGAAGACCTGCGTGTCCAGGGCGCCGGTGACCAGCCCCCACACCAGGCCGGCGGCCAGGAAGCCGTTGTAGAGGCCCTGATTGGCGGCGAGCGGCGCGGTGAGCCGGGCCGTGTCCGCGTCGAAGCCGGACAGGGCGCGCCCCGGTGGCCGCTGCCACAGGAACATCTCCAGGACCAGGAAATAGGCGTGGAGCGCGGCGACGACGCCGACCAGGACCTGAGCGACCGTGTGCACGGCCCCTCCCTCCGTCTCGGGATCCGATGTCGGGATCCGATTTCCTGGACAACTGTACAGGAACTCGCCGCCGCGCCCGGCCGGTCCGTCAGCCCTCTCCCACGGTGATCGCCGAGACGGGGCAGGCCCGCGCGGCCTCCCGTACGAGGGCGCTGCCGTGTCCGTCCTCCCGTCCCGGCAGCACCTCGCCGAGCCCGTCGTCGTCCTGGGTGAACACCTGGGGCGCGGTCAGCGCGCACTGGCCGGCGCCGATGCAGCGGCCCTGGTCGACCGAGATCCGCACGCCGCTCACCAGGCCACGGGGAGTTCGACCATGCCCTGGATGGTGTCCCCGGGCTTGAACGGGATCCGGTCCGGCTCGGCCGCCAGCCGCAGGCCCGGCAGGCGCCGGAACAGGGTCCCCAGCGCGATCTCCATCTCCGCGCGGGCCAGGTTCTGGCCGAGGCACTGGTGGATGCCGAAGCCGAAGGCCAGGTGGTGCCGGGCCGGCCGGTGCCAGTCGAGGGCGTCCGGTTCCGGGAACACCGCGTCGTCGCGGTTGATGACCGAGGTGGAGAAGACCACCCCGTCGTCCGGCAGGATGGTGACCCCGCCGATCCGGATCTCCTCGGTGGCGACCCGCAGCATGCCGTCGGCGATGGACAGGAAACGCATCAGCTCCTCCACCGCCTCCGACATCAGCGAGGGGTCGGCCCGCAGCTCGGCCAGCTGCTCCGGATGGCGCAGCAGGGTGAAGGTGCCGAGCGAGATCATGTTCGCGGTGGTCTCGTGGCCCGCGATCAGCAGGATCGCGGCAAGGGAGACCAGTTCCTCGATGTCGGTCTCGCCGGTCTCCAGGCGTTGGGTGACGAGTTCGTCCAGCAGCCCGTCACCCGGATCGGTGCGCTTGCGCCGGATCAGCGCCTCCAGGTAGGTGTCGAGCTCGTGGCGGGCGTCCTCGACATCGGAGGGCTCGGGGCCGCGCAGCAGCCTGCGCGACTGGGCCTCGAAGAACTCGTGGTCCTCGTAGGGGACGCCGAGCAGTGCGCAGATCACCGTGGAGGGCACCGGCAGGGCGAAGGCGCCGACCAGCTCGGCGCGCGGCCCGGCCGCCACCATCTCGTCGATCAGCCGGTCCACGGTCTCCTGGATCCTGGGCCGCAGGGCCGCCGTGCGCTTGACCGAGAAGCTCGGGATCAGCATCCGGCGCTGCGCGTTGTGCTCCGGATCGTCCACCCCGAGCAGGGCGGTGCGCCGGTTCTGCAGCCCCTTGAACCGCCGGGTGGGCGCGGGGAAGGACTCCTTCGTGCGGTCCGTGGACAGGCGCGGATCGGAGAGCAGGGCGCGCGCCTGCGCGTGGCCGGTGACCACCCATACGGAGCGCCCGTCGAAGAGGGTGACCCGGGAGAGGGGTCGCGCCTCCCGGAGGGGCTCGTAGGCGGCCGGCGGATGGTAGGGGCAGGTCCGGTCCTGGGGGAAGGCAACGGCATCGGACATGGAAAGCAACACCTCGCAAGGGATGGTTCCGTCTCGCCGGACTCCATTACATGCCTGAGGCACCTATCTCACCTATGCCACTTTCGGCCAGTCTGCCCGGGTTCACCCGGGCGCGCGTTCCCGGCCCCGCCGGGGGCGTCGGCTCAGAGGTGGGCGTCGAGGAACGTCCGGAACTCGTCCCCCGTCAGCGGGCCGGCGTGCGTCGCCACCGCTTCCCCGGACCGCAGCAGGACGACGGTGGGGGCGCCGGTCACCCCGTAGCGGAGCACCGGCCCCGGGCAGCGGGTGATGTCGGCGCGGATGGCGGTCAGGCGGCTCCCGTACTCCTGCGCCAGCTCCGCGAGGAGGTCCTCCATCACCCGGCAGGCCTCGACGGCCTTCGGCCAGGTGCCGGTGAAGCAGACGAGGACCGGGCCCTCGGTCATGCCGACGATGAAGTCGAACTCCTCGTCCTCCAGTGGCCGGTGTACCCGACGGGCCATGGGTGTGCTCCTTGATCGCTTGTCTGCGGGACCGTCAGCCTAGTGCTGTGGTGGTTCCGACAAGGCGCGCGGACGTCGGAGCCCGCCGGGACGGGGCTTCCCGGTGGATGCTCCAGAGTGGCCGCCACGCCGCCTTGCACCTGCGGCTTCTCCTGGAGTTTTCGCACGGCATTCACGGCGAAAGGAACTGGAATTCCCTGCATGTGCGCACGGGGGGCCAGTGGGTCTGGAGGGATCTGACATGACGACGGAGCGCGGTACTCGGGGCAGAGCGGCGGTGGCCGCGGCCGCCGTCGCGGCGGGCGCGCTGCTGCTCGCCGGATGCGGTCAGGGCGACGGCGGGACGCCGGACGCGAAAGCGGCGCCGGCGGCCTCCGCCCCCGCGGGCTCCTCCGCCCCGCCGTCCGCGGCGGTCTCCGCGAAGCCCCTCGCGCCCGGTGAGGTGCGCGTGGCCGGCGAGGTCGGCAAGCCGTACACCCTCACCCTCGCCGACCTGCGCGGGCTGCCGCAGACCTCGGCCTCGGTGAAGTTCACCAGCGCCAAGGGGGAACAGGAGCACACCTACCAGGGCGTCCCGCTGAACGAGGTCCTCAAGCGGGCCGGGCCGTGCTTCGACCAGAACAAGAAGAACGGCGCTCTGCGCGGGTTCGTGTCCGCCACCGGCGGCGGCGACTACCGCGCCGCCTTCGCCTGGGCCGAGATCGACCCCGCCTTCGCGAAGAGCCAGGTGCTCCTCGCGGTCTCCGAGGACGGCGTGGCCTTCGACGACGCCGCCGGGCCCCGGCTCGTCGTGCCGCGGGACACCAAGGGCGGCCGGTACGTCTCCGAGCTGAACGGGATGTGGGTCGGGGTGGTCGACCCGCTGGTCGACTGTGTGAAGTGACGTCCGGCCCCCCGGACCGGACTCCGCGGCGCCGGGCCCTCCTCGGCGCCGGGGGACTCGCCGCCCTCGCGGCGGGCGGCGCGGCCCTGGCGGCGGGTGACATGGCGGTACGCGCCCCCGCCGGCCCGCCCGCCCCGTCCGCCCCGGTCCCCTTCCACGGCCCCACCAGGCCGGGATCCTGACCCCGCGCCAGCCCTACGCCCACCTCGCCGCCCTGGACCTGGCCCCCGGCGCCAACCGGGCGCGGGCCGCCACCCTGCTGCGCGCCTGGACCGCGGCGGCCGAGCGGATGAGCCGGGGGGAAGCGCCCGGCGACACCGCCGCCGACACCGGGGTCGCCCTCGGCGGCGGACCCGCCTCGCTGACCGTCACCTTCGGCTTCGGGGCCGGCTTCTTCGAGCGCGTCGGGCTGGGGCCGGCCCGGGGCGGGGCGGCCACCCGCTGGGAGATGGCCGGCTTCACCCGGCCGCCCGGCATCGGGAGCGCGGCGGCGACCCACCGCAACCTCATGGGCCAGATCGACGGCACCGCCAACCCGGCCCCGGCCGCCGACCCGGACCGGCGGGCCCGGATCCTCGTCGAGGGCCCGGACGCGCCCGGCTGGCTGCGCGGGGGCTCGTACGTCGTCGTCCGCCGGATCCGGATGCTCCTCGACCACTGGGAGGGCCTGCCCGAGCACCACCGCGAGGAGGCCATCGGGCGGCGCGTGGCCGACGGGGCGCCGCTGACCGGCGGTACCGAGCGCACCCCGGTGGACCTGGACGCCGCCCGCCCCGACGGCGTCCCCGTCATCGCGGCCAACGCCCACATCCGGCCGGCCGCGCCGAAGGGCAACTCCGGCGCGACGATGCTGCGGCGCGGCTGGTCCCACTACGACGGCCGGCGCCCCGACGGGGCCCCCGACGCCGGGATGCTCTTCGTGGCCTGGCAGTCCGACCCGCGCACCGGCTTCGTCCCCGTCCAGCACCGGCTCGCCCGGGGTGACGCCCTCGCCCGCTACGTCGTCCACGAGGCGTCCGCCCTGTTCGTCGCGGCGCGGGGGCCGCGCCGGGGGGAGTGGGTCGGGCAGTCGCTGCTGGAAGGCTGAACCGGCCCGCTCCGGACGGGATTGTCAGTGCCGCCTGTGAAGCTGGCCCCATGGACGACAGGATGCTGCGGCGCCGGGTCTACGGCGGCGACCACGACGACCCCGACCCGGGCCCGCGACCGGGCCACAGCTACGGCGAACTCGTCGGCGGCCCCCTCGACGGGCTGCTCCTCGACGTCACCGGCTGGACCGGGCGCCGGCTGGCCGAGGAGGCCCGGCTGCCCACCGAGATAGGGCGCTACGGGCCGGGCGGGCGGGCCCACTACCGCCGCCGGCCCGGCGACGCGGACCACTGGGACTGGACGGGCGACAGCCGGTAGGGCGCGGGGCACAGGGACGGGCCCCCGATCCGCCGACGTGTGACCGGGGGCCCTGCCCGTCTCTTCCGCCACGGCCCACCCTTCGGATGCGCCGGACGCGGACGGATCGACGGCCGCACCCGCGACCTCGCCGAGCGGCTCCGCGCACCGCCCGTACAGCAGAACCCGTTGCCCGCCGTCAAGCCCCGTGAGATCATCGAAGTTCAACGGTCCGTCTCCCATCGTTCGCGCATCGCAACGCGAGCGAAAGAGTGCGGGCCGTTGCCATGTCCACGGTTTCGAGCGATCCACCAAGATCTGTGGACGTCGTGGACGGGGAGGGGTCCCAGTGCGAAGGGCGGGTACGGTTTGATGGACGCGACAGAGCCGGCGGAAGCCCGCATCGAGGATGCCGGCAACATCCTGGTCGCGCCTTCGGCATTGCACGACGATGACGTGATCAGGGAATTCTTCGGGTCCACGATCACGCCGGAAGACCTCGCCTCCGGTTCGTCCGACCTCGCGCGCAAGACCGTCTACCTGTGTGGCGACGTATCCGGGATCAGTGGCCGCCAACTGCGTGCGGCGGCGCGGGTGTTCGTCATCCGGGAGCTGTCACGCGGTTACCGCGAGGACGCCGACGGGCCGTGGACCCCAGTCGGCCTCGGCCGGGTTCCCCTCCGCGTGCACGGTGCCGGCGTGTACTACCGCCGCTTCTTCGGCCTCGGCGCCGATCACTTCGGACGGATCCGTGCGGAGCACGCGTTCCAGTCCCTGACGGAGTCCACCAAGCCCGGAACCGCCCATCGCAGCGGAATCTATCTGACGCCCGTCACGCGCGACGGTGACGAACTGCATTTCCGCCTGCTCCGGTGTTCCACGAACCTCTCGGGGCCGACCGAGGGCTTCGGCCCGACCGACACGGGCATCGTCGAGGCGCTGAACCGCGAGGCCGCCGCCGTCTTCCGGAACCAGGCACCGCTGAATCACGTCCTCGCACAGATCTACCACAACACCCTCGCGACGGCCGAGCGCAAGCAGTCCAAGGCGAAGATCTCGGCCCACGCCGACAAGACGAAGGACATGCCCGTCAACGGCATCATGGCCTTCTGCACCTTCTACGACGGGCTCGACGGGCTGCGGCCCCTGGCCGACGACGCCTTCGACTACGGTGTCAAGGGTGTCAGCGGGCTGACCAGACTCCACTTTCGCCTCAAGGAGCCGCTCGGGGAAAGCGACGGGGTCGCGCTCCCCCCGCAGTTCACGCTGACCCTCCATCCCGGCTCGGTGTTCTTCATGCCGCTGTCCGTCAACCGCCTGTACACGCACGAAATCCGGCCCTCGGGATTGGACGCGGTACTGCTTCCGACCCGCCTGGGGTACGTGGTGCGCTGTTCGAGCACCGAAGCCGTTCACAAGAACGGCCAGACGTTCCTCAAAACGGCCGGAGACCCGGTGCGGCTGGGGCCGCCCACGGCGGCGGGCATGGACGAGCTGCGCAGGCTGTACGCCGAGGAGAACAGGACCTCGTCCTTCATCGACTACGGCGACGCGTTCCTCTTCAGCATGAACACGGGAGATTATGTTGCCCCCCGGGTCTAGGATCTCGGACGAGATCCTCTCGTGTGCCGTGCCGACCGAGGAGAACCCCTTCGAGGAGCTGTCCGCATCGGCTCGTTGGGAAGACCTGGGGAAGGGCCGGCGAGGCGCCACGCTCACCAGGGTCGACGAGACGGGCGGTGTGCCCCTCGTGCGTACCACCACCCGATACGGCAGTCCGGCGCAGCGTTTCCGGGCGGTGCACGAACGGCTGGCGCGACGGATCCAAGAACGTGCGGCGCTTTCGGTCGGCTTCAACAACGCTCTCATCGAGAACTACACGAACGCCTACCGGACCATGGGCAGCCATTGCGACCAGGCCCTCGATCTTGCCGACGGGTCGTTCATCGCCGTCTTCTCCTGCTACCGGCATCCCGAAGAGAGCCCGCCGAGGAAGCTGATCTTCGAATCAAAGGGGTCCGGTGACGAGAAGTTCGAGATTCCCCTCGCCCACACCAGTGTCGTCGTCTTTTCCGTCGACACGAACCGGCGACTCAGGCACAAGATCGTGGCGGACGCCCCCGTCCGGTCGGAGGACGACCCATGGCTGGGCGTCACGTTCCGAACGTCAAAGACCTTCGTTCGGTTTCGCGACGGACACGCGTACCTCCCGCGGGGAGAGCGCCTCATATCGGGCGACGACGAGCAGAGGCGCGAGTTCTACCGACTGCGGCGCCGCGAGAACCACGAGACGGACTTCGTCTACCCCCCGCTGACGTACACCATCAGCGAGAGCGATCTGATGCCGCCCGTCTGACCTCTCGCGGGCGGCTCACGCGCAACCTTCCTTGCCCGAGCGGCTCACGCTCCGCGCCCACAGCACCAGGGGGACCTGGAGCGGGAGCCGGGCGACGGCCACCGCCCGCAGGGCCGGCGAGCGCCGGCGGGCGTCCGCGGCCATCTTCACGTTCGCCGGGAACACGCCGACGAAGAACGCCGCCGTCGCCAGCGCCGCCACCCGGCGGGTGCGCGGATGGGCGACCCCGGCGGCCAGCGCCAGCTCGGCCGCACCGCTCGCGTACGTCCACTGGCGCGGGGTCCCCGGCAGGGCCCGGGGCACGATCGCGTCGAACTGCTCCGGCAGGGCCGCGTGGGCCACCGCCGCCCCGGCCAGGAGGCCTGCGAGCAGGATCGGCGACGAGGGGGTGCGGGGCATCGGGAGTCCTCTCGGAGGGGCCTGGGGCCGCGATCCTACTCGGCAGTAGCCCCGGTGGATACGGGTCCGGGCCGTCCTCCCGGTGGCCGCCGGGTGGCCGCCCTCCGGAATTCTCCGAAGAATTTTCCCCGGAGCTGTCGATCCGGGCGCCTCCCGTTCGACGCAGGGGTGAGAGGCGGGGAACGGCCCCGCCCTCCCGACCGAGGAGTCACCATGCCGCGTTTCCTGAGCCTGATCCGCATCGACGAGCAGAACCTGCCCACCGACGGCTTCCCCGCGGACTTCCAGGAGCGGATGGGCGCCCTGATGGAGGAGATCACCAAGGCCGGGGTCATGCTCGACACCGCCGGGCTGCTCCCCACCTCCGAGGGCACCCGGGTCGACTGGTCCGGGGGGAAGCTCAGCTTCACCGACGGGCCCTTCACCGAGACCAAGGAGGTCGTCGGCGGCTACGCCCTCCTCCAGTGCAAGGACAAGGCCGAGGCACTGGAATGGACCAAGCGGTTCCTGTCGATCCACCCCACCAGCTGGCACGTCGGCGCCGAACTCCGCCAGGTCCAGGAGATGTGACGCTCCGCGCCCGCCCCGCGTTTGCCCCGGTCCGTCACGGCTGCTCTGATGGGTGGCCGTGACGGCAGTGAGTACGGCCCAGGCGGTCGAAGCGGTGTTCAGGATCGAGTCCGCGCGGATCATCGCCGGCGTCACCCGCATCGTGCGGGACGTCGGCATCGCCGAGGAACTCGCCCAGGACGCCCTGGTCGCCGCCCTCGAACAGTGGCCGCTCTCCGGAGTCCCCGACCGGCCCGGTGCCTGGCTGATGGCCACCGCCAAGCACCGGGCGGTCGACCTCGTCCGCCGCAGGGAGACCTACGCGCGCAAGCTCGCGGAGGTCGGCCGCACCCTGGAGGACGTGCCCCCGCCCGCCGAGCCCGCGGCCCCGGACGACATCGACGACGACCTGCTGCGCCTCGTCTTCACCGCCTGCCATCCGGTCCTGGCCACCGACGCCCGGATCGCGCTCACCCTGCGCCTGGTGGGCGGCCTCACCACCCAGGAGATCGCCCGCGCCTTCCTGGCCTCCGAACCCACCGTCGCCCAGCGCATCGTCCGGGCCAAGCGGGCCCTGGCCAAGGCCGGGGTGCCCTTCGAGGTCCCGTACGGCGCCGACCGCGAACAGCGGCTCGCCTCCGTCCTCGAAGTCATCTACCTGATCTTCAACGAGGGCTACTCGGCCACCGCCGGCGACGACCTCGTGCGGCCCGCCCTCTGCGAGGACGCCCTGCGCCTGGCACGGGTGCTGACCGCCCTCATGCCGAAGGAGCCCGAGGTCCACGGACTCTGCGCGCTCCTGGAGTTCCAGACCTCCAGGACCCCCACCCGCACCGGCCCCGACGGGGAGCCGGTGCTGCTCGCCGACCAGAACCGGGCCCGCTGGAACCGGCTCCTGATCCGGCGCGGCGTCGACGCCCTGCACCGCGCGGGCACCGGCCCGTACTCCCTCCAGGCAGCCATCGCCGGATGCCACGCGGCGGCCGTCCGCTACGAGGACACCGACTGGGCCGCCATCGCCGCCCTCTACGGACGGCTCGTCCGCCTGGTCCCCTCACCGGTCGTCGAACTGAACCGGGCCGTCGCCGTATCCATGGCCGAGGGCCCCGCGGCGGCCCTGCCGCTGGTCGACGCCCTCGCCGACGAGCCCGCCCTGCGCTCCTACCACCTGCTGCCGAGCGTACGGGGGGACCTGCTGGAGCGGCTCGGACGCGGGCCGGAGGCCCGCGCCGAGTTCGAGAGGGCGGCCGCCCTCACCCGCAACGTCCGCGAACGGGACCTGCTGCTCGCCCGCGCCGCGGCACTCCCGCGGGTCAGGCCCTGAGCGGGGCCGCCTGCTCCGCGGACCGCCGCGGCCCGGCGAGTCGGCCCGGCCGGCGGAAACCGCCCGTACGGGCGACGCTCCGCACGGTCTCGCGCAGCGCGTCCTGGAAGTCGCCCATCGTGCGGCGGGCGGGCACCGTGTCCACGTAGAGGGAGTTCATGTGCAGTCCGTCCGCGTCCCGCTGGAACCACGAGCAGGCCCCGTTGGCGCGCGCCGACCACACGTGGGTGGCGGGCCGCCACTCGTGGTGGCGCTCCGCTCCCCGGCACTTGCGCATGTCGATGTACGAGAAGAAGTTCACCGGGTACGGCCAGGAACGGGCCGCGAACTCCTCGGGCGCCAGCAGCTCCCAGGCCCGCACGAACGGCACGTCGATATGGGCGATCATCTCGCCGAAGCCCGCCCGGACCGCCCCCATCACCTGCGCGAAGTCCCTGCCGGGGGAGGCGTCGAACTCGATCGGCATGGTGTTGACGAACCAGCCCACCGCGTCGTTCCAGGAACCGCGCCCGCGCTCGCTCACCGGCATGAACCCCCGGTAGACGCCCGGACCGCCGGCGTCCCGCAGACAGACGGCGACCGAACCGAGCAGCCCCATGAACGGCTTCGCGCCCACTTGCAGACAGGTCTTCTCGAACACCTCGGCCT
Organism: Streptomyces sp. AB3(2024); assembly: GCF_041862025.1. Classification (NCBI taxonomy): domain Bacteria; kingdom Bacillati; phylum Actinomycetota; class Actinomycetes; order Kitasatosporales; family Streptomycetaceae; genus Streptomyces; species Streptomyces sp. AB3(2024). The sequence goes on along the minus strand of NZ_JBGWAB010000123.1, from coordinate 5,273 downwards.
CGGCCGGATCCAGCAGCGACGAGGCCTCGTTGACGATCGGGTACATCCGGTCCGGCTCCACGCCCAGGTCCAGGGGGAAGCGGGGGAAGAACTCCCCGTTGCGGGCGATGAAGGACTTCCAGTAGCCCAGGCGCTCGTCGTCGGCGTCGATGGAGAGGTAGCGGCGGCGCTGCTCCTCGGCGAAGTCGAGGTAGCTGGGAACCGCCGGCAGGTCCCCTTCCCCGCCGCGCCGCAGCGCCTCGTACGCCGTCATCACCTCACGGACCACGATCGGCATCGACATGCCGTCGCAGACGATGTGGTCGAAGGCGAGGTACACGGTGGCGGAGTCCGGGCGCAGCACCGCACCCATGGTGAACAGCGGCCACGACAGGGTGTCGATGCTGCGCTTGAAACGCTCCACCAGGAACGCGCGCAGCCGCTCCGCCGAGTCGAACGAGGCCACGTGCTCGGCCTCCAGGGACAGTTCCCCGGGAGCCAGGGGTTCGCACGCCAGCTCACCGGCCAGCCGCCGGAACTCGCAGCGCAGCACCTCGTGGCGCCGGACGAAGCCCAGCAGCGCCTGGGCGAGGGCCGCTTCGTCGAGCGCGCCCTCGACCTCGAAGGTGATGGCCAGCCACGACGCGACGGGGTCGTCGGCGCCGCGGCTCTCCTCGGCGACGGTGAAGTGCTTGTCCTGGTTGAACGAGGCCCTTCTGCCCGCCGGGTCACCCCCGTCCGCGTCGGCCGGCACGGCCGTCGACCGCAACCGCCACTCGACCACGCGTCCCGGCGCCACGTGGCGCAACTCCAGAGGAAACTGCCGCATTCCGTCATCCCTTCGCCCCCGGGTCAACCCCGAGCGCCTAACGACACCCGGACCACGGAAGTGACGCCCGCACCCCGATGACCGGTCCGGGGGCGGGCGGGAGGGGCCGTCCTACGGCGCGGCGGGCCCCGCGCCGGCGTCCGGGACGCCCCCGTCGCGCGGGCCGTCCGGGGCGTCGGGGTCGTCCGCGTCGTCGCGGCGGACCTCGATGTGGTCGGACGCCCGGTCGACCGCGACCCGGTGCTCCATGCCCAGCGCCTCCAGGAACTTCTGCGGCAGCTGCACCCGGCCGGTGCGGTCCAGCATCACGTACTCGCGCTCGCTGACCGACTCCGTACCGTGCTCGTCGGTGACCGTCCGGCGCAACACCTCACTGCTGGTGCGGCCGTCGCGGATCGCCACCGTACGGCGGACCTCGCCCGCCACCATCGGGTCGTGGGTCACGATGACCACCGTCGCGCCCAACTCCCGGTTGACGGTGCGGAACGCCTCGAAGACGGCGGCGCCGGTCTCCGAGTCCAGTTCGCCCGTCGGTTCGTCCGCGAGCAGCACCGCCGGCTCGTTGGCCATGCCCACGGCGATGGCCACGCGCTGCTGCTGGCCGCCGGAGAGCTCGTCCGGTCGGCGGTCCGCGAGTTCGCCGATCTCCAGGGCCTCCAGCAGCCGGCCGACGCGCTCGGCCCGCCGGGCGGCCGCCCCTCCCCGACGGCCTCCGCCCTTCAACTGCATCGGCAGGGCGATGTTCTGAGTGACCGTCAGGAACGGCATCAGGTTCTTCACCGTCTGCTGCCAGACGAAGCCCACCGTCTCGCGCCGGTAGCGCAGCCGCTCCCGCGCGGACATCTCCAGCAGGTCGTAGCCGCCCACCGAAGCCGTGCCGGCGGTGGGCACGTCCAGGCCCGCCAGGATGTTCAGCAGGGTCGACTTGCCGCTTCCGGAGGCGCCGACCAGGGCCACCAGATCGCCCTGGGCCACCGTCAGTTCCAGTCCCTGCAGGGCCTGCACCTCGACCCCGGCCGAGGTGAAGATGCGTACGAGGCGGTCGCAGGCGATGGCGGTGCCCTCGGAGCGGGTCCGCGGCGCCGCGGCGGCCAGCGCCGCGCTCCGCAGCTCCTCGTAGGTGGGCGCTTCGCTGTTCAACGTGGGTCTCCCGCTCTCAACTCGGTGGTGATCTGGCGCCGGCCCGATATCGCCGCCTCGGCGACCACGGTCAGCACAAGCAGGGCGGCCAGGCCCAGTGCCTGCGCGAGCACGGGCCACGTGGCGAGCCGTACGCCCGTGGGCACGGCCGAGCCGACCAGCGTGGACAGGTCCACGGACGGACCCAGCAGGGCGACGGCCGCCACCGCGACCAGGCCGCCGCCGAGGGTTGCCGTCAGGGCCTGGGGCAGCGACTCCGCCAGGATCAGCGCCAGGCCCTGCCGGGGTCGCAACCCCATGGTCCGCAACCGGGCCAGCAGGGCGGCCCGTTCGGGAGCGGCCCGTACCAGGTTCAGGAGCACGGACAGCACCGCGAAGGCCGCCACCCCGGCGAGGGAGCCCCAGAACAGCCGGGCCGCCGAGGCCTGGAGGGGGTCGGCGGCGAGGGCGGCGGCCCCCGCGGAGCCGGTGCGCACCATGTACGCGTCGGCCTGGCCCTTCGGGACGGTGGAGCCGAGAAGTGCGCGCAGCGAGCCCTCCTCGACCGCGCCGAGGGCGAACCAGTGAGTGGCCTGCCCCGTCCGCGGCAGGCGGGCCGCCGTCGGCCCGGAGGGGAGCACCACCACGTTCGCGGCGGCGCCGGCCAGTGCGGGCGTGCCGTCGATCACGCCGGCAGCCCGCACCGGCAGGGTCTTGTCATCGCTGAAGCGCAGTTCCCGGACACCGCCGCCGGTGATCCGCGCGGCCAGGCCCTTGCCGAACAGCGCGGGCAGCGGGGCGTCGGCGCCGCCCCCGCCGGCCAGCAGGCCCGGGTCGAACCGCCCCCGGCCCACTGTCCGGGACAGTTCCGCGTACGTGACCGGGTCCGCGACGACCACCGTGACCTGGGTGGAGCCCTGCTGGGTGTCGAGGAGGAACCCCCAGTTGTCGACCCAGGCCGGGACGGAGGTCCGTACGCCGGGCAGTTTGGAGGCCGCCTTCGTGAACTCCTCCGGGACCGTGCCCAGCGGCGGCGCCGCGACCTGGGCGTCACCGCCGATCGCGGCCCGCGCCACCTGCTGCCGCGAGGTGTCCACGGAGGCCAGGACGGTGGCCCCGAAGCCGCCCGTGGTCACGGCCAGCAGCAGCGCGATCAGCGGCAGCACCGACGGCCGGGACCCGCCGCCGCCACCGCGGGCCGCACGGGCCAGGCCCAGGAAGGCGACCAGCCCCCGGCCGCGTCCGGCCGCGTGGGACAGGACCCGTACCAGCACGGGCAGCAGCCGGGCCAGCAGCAGGCCCCCGCACAGGGCCAGCAGCAGCGGGGCGGCGACCAGCAGCGGGTCCAGGCCCGTTCCGGCGGGGGCGACCCCGCGGCGGTTGACCTCGACCACGGCGGCCACGGTGGCGGCGAGCACGAGCAGCTCCGCCACCAGCCGTCGGCGCGGGGCCCGCCCGCCCGGTCCCGACAGCAGTACGAAGGCCCGTACGGGGAAGGCCAGCAGTGCGAGCAGGGTGACGGCCCCGGCAGCGATCAGGGCAGGTCCCGGCCGGGGGGCCGGCAGCAGCACGAAGGCCAGGGCGGTGGCGAGCGCGGCGGCCGGCAGTACGGTGACCGCGCCCTCCGCGAGGAGCCTGCGGACGATGCCGCGGCGCGAGGCGCCCCGCGCGCGCAACAGCAGCAGTTCGGCCGTACGGCGGTCCGCGCCGAGCCCCGCCGCCAGGCACAGCACCACCAGGGCCTCCCCGGCCAGTCCGGCGGGGCCGAGGGCGGCGAGCGGGGCGGCGGCCTGCTGACGGGCCTGCGCCTGGGCGAACAGCCGCGGCAGTTCGGAGGTGACCTGCAGCTCCGCGCGCCCGGTGCTCTCCCGCAGGCCCGCCGCGGTGGGCCCGGCCAGGTACGAGGCCACGGCGGCGGACGTGCCGGGCAGCCGGTCGGCGCGGACCTTGCCGGTGTCCAGGGGGAGCCGCCAGAAGTCCCGTACGGTGCCGCCCCATTCGCCGAGCCGCTCGACACCTTCGGCTCCCACCAGGGCGGTGACCCGCCAGGTGGGCGTCAGGCAGGCGGCGGTGGGGCAGGGCAGGCCGTCCCAGTACACGTCCGTGGGATCGTCGGCGGCGTAGAGCCCCACGATCTCCGCGAGGAAGGGGGCCCCCACGGCGGACTGGGTCTTCAGGACCGTGCCGATCCGGGCGTCCAGCGTCTCGGCCGCGCTCTTCGCGAGGGCGACGGGCACGGGGGCGCCCGCGGGTGCGCCGCCGGGCCAGCGGCCCTCCACGATCCGGGCGTGGGAGGTCACCCGGGGCAGGTGGAGGAGTTTCAGCTTGGTGGGCGGCGGGGGATCGCCCGGCATCATCTTGAGCTCGGTGTTGGCCAAGGACTGCGGGGTGACCGTGACGGTGCCGTGGACCGGGCCGCTCGCCGCCAGGTCGATACCGGTTCCCGGACCGGTACGCGCGAGCAGGTCCGCCAGGACGGAGTCCAGCGACTGCGGGGTGTTCGGGCCGGGGAGGGTGCGGGCACCGGCGTACAGGCTGGTCGGGCCCGGTCCCTGCTGCTTCAGGTACGAGCGCACCGCGTCATCGGCACCCCGGTCCAGGGCCCGGGGCAGGGCGGCCGCCAGCAGTACGGCGACGAAGGCCAGCGCCGCGGCGAGTCCCGCGGCCAGGGGCATCGCCCGGAGCCGCGTGTACACCCAGGCCGCACCGCGCCCACCTCGCGGGGCGCGGGCCGGGGGCCGGGGGGTGCGTCCGGCGGGTGGGGCGGGGGTGGTCCGGTCGGGGGGCGGGGTGCCCTCGGGACCGGGGGGCGGGGTGGTCACATCTCCTCCACGTACCGCAGCCGCGCGGCTGCAGCTCGGTTGGTCCGCCCGCCCCGGCCGCCGAGCACCGCCGACAGCAGGGGCACCGCCGCGACCGCGAGGGCCAGCAGCAGCGTCTGGGTGGTCGGCAGGTCCACCACGACTCCGGGCACCGGCCGCCGCGCGGCCGGTGTCAGGACCGTCAGCGGCACCACCAGGTGGACGATCGCAGCGCCCAGGCCCACGCCGACGGCCGTTCCTAGGCCCACCAGCAGGCAGCCCTCGGCGGCGGCCGTCCCGGCGAGCCGGGGCCGCGAGGCACCGAGGGCCGAGAGGATCGAGTGCTCCCTGGCCCGTTCCCGCCCCGAGGCCGCCGCCGAGGCGGCGAAGCCGATGGCGGCGAGCACCGCGCACGCCACCGCCAGGGCCGCCAGCGCGGCCTGCGGGCCCGCGCTCAGCGGGTCCCGGAGCAGCGCGCCGGCCACCTCCTCGCGCAGCACCGCCTTCTGCGAGCCGGCGCCCGCGCGCAGGGCGGCGGCGGCCCG
>NZ_JBGWAB010000122.1:0-24351 GCF_041862025.1 Streptomyces sp. AB3(2024) | reverse complement strand
GGCCCACGCCGCACACCGGGCACCCCGAACCGGGCCGGGCTACGGGCGTGCGGGCCGGGCCTCCGGTTCAGGCCCCGCGCCCCGCGGGGAGCGCCGCACCGGCGGGGCGCGCGACAGGTTCCGCGGGGTTCGCCAGACTGCGGACATGGGCCTCCTCATCGCCGCGTACGCCTCCCTCGCCGCCTGGCTTTGGCTCACCTTCGCCCAGGGCATGTTCTGGCGCACCGACGTCCGCCTCCCCCCGCGCTCCGCCCCCGCCCGCTGGCCCTCCGTCGCGATCGTCGTCCCCGCGCGCGACGAGGCCGAGGTGCTCCCCCTCAGCCTTCCCTCCCTCCTCGCCCAGGACTATCCCGGCGAGGCCCGGATCGTCCTCGTCGACGACGGCAGCAGCGACGGCACCGCCGCCCTCGCCGCCCGGCTGGCCGAGGGACAGCCGGGCCTGCCCCTCACCGTGATCTCGCCGGGAGACCCGCCGCCCGGGTGGACCGGCAAGCTGTGGGCCGTGCGCCACGGCATCGCCCACGTCCGCACCGAGCACACCCGCACACACGTCAACGGGCACGCGGGGGGCCTCGCCGCAGGCGCCCCGCACCGCCCCGGGCCGGAGTTCCTGCTCCTCACCGACGCCGACATCGCCCACGAGCCCGACAGCCTCCGCGAACTGGTCGCCGCCGCGACCTCCGCCGACCTCGACCTCGTCTCGCAGATGGCCCGCCTGCGCGTGGTGAGCGCGTGGGAGCGGCTCGTCGTGCCGGCGTTCGTGTACTTCTTCGCCCAGCTGTACCCCTTCCGCCGGATCAACCGGCCCGGCGCCCGGACCTCCGCGGCCGCCGGCGGCTGCGTACTGCTGCGCACGGAGGCGGCCGTCCGGGCCGGGATCCCCGACTCGATCCGTCAGGCCGTCATCGACGACGTCGCCCTCGCCCGCGCTGTCCGCCGCGCCGGCGGCCGGATCTGGCTCGGGCTGGCGGAGCGGGTGGACAGCGTGCGCCCGTACTCCGGCCTCGGCGACCTGTGGCGGATGGTGTCGCGCAGCGCGTACGCCCAACTGCGCCACCGGCCCCTGCTGCTGGCCGGGACGGTGGCCGGGCTGGTCCTCGTGTACCTGGTGCCCCCGGCCGCCCTCGCCGCGGGGCTCGCCGCCGGGCGGCCCGCCACGGCCTGGGCCGGGGGTCTGGCCTGGCTGCTGATGACGGGCACCTACCTGCCGATGCTGCGCTACTACCGCCAGTCGCCGCTGCTCGCCCCGCTGCTTCCGCTTACCGCGCTGCTGTACCTGCTGATGACCGTCGACTCCGCGGTCCTGCACTACCGGGGGCGCGGGGCCGCGTGGAAGGGGCGCACCCACGCCCGGCCCGGTGATGCCTGAATCGTCCGGCTTCCGGCCCGCGGAGCCGGTCCGCGCGCCTGCTGAGGGAACGTCATGCGAGGTCATCGCATTGTGACCGTGCGTCAGTACCAGATAGGTGCAACACCCAACCGGTGAGTACGAGTAGGAACAAGCCGGGGTGCAAGTGACGAATCGTGCAGGTGAACTTCAAGAGAAAGCTGAGGCCCTGACCTGGGAATATGCAGGTCAGGGCGGTGTTGACGCCACCTCGCTATGGACCCGGTGAAGTCGTGGGCTTAACTTAGGTCCCATGACCTCCCCCCGCTCCACTTATGGCGGCGGTTACTACTCCGCGCCCTCCTTCAAAGACACCCCCATCTACGACTCCCTCGTAGCCGAACGCGGCACTCCGCAGATCGCCCCCATCCGCGTCCCGGCCGCCTACGAGTCGCCCAGTGCCGGCTATTCGAGCGGTGGGTACCTGCCGGCCCTCCCGTCCGCCCTTCCCGCCCTGCCGGCCGCGCCGTCCGCGCCGCAGCAGCAGGGGTCCCCGGGATACGGGTACCAGTACCAGCAGCAGGCCGCGCCCCAGCAGCAGATGCAGATGCCGACGGCGATGCCGGTGCCGCTCCAGAACGCGCCCGCGCCGTACATCCCGCAGCAGCAGCCGATGGCGGCCCGCGCGGGGTACGTCCAGCAGCCCCAGCCGCAGCAGCAGCCGCGCCCGGCCGCCATGGGCACCGGCTACGAGGCCATGCGCCCGGCGGCTCCGCGTCCGGTGGCGGCCCCCGCGCAGGTCCCCTCGTACGAGGATCCGTACGGCCGCCAGTTCCAGGGGCGCGGCTACTGACCCGGCCCCGCGCCGCCGGACCCCGCGGAAAACGCGCTGGGGCTCCGGCACGGAATGCTGGCAAAATGCACCCATGTCGAATCTGTACGTCCAGTCGCTCCACGTCCATCCCGTCAAGTCGGTAGCGGGGACTGCTCCCGACGAGGTGGCCGTGGAGCCCTGGGGTCTGTCCGGGGACCGCCGCTGGGCGGTGGTCGACACGGCGGGCGCGGTCATCACCCAACGCCAGCAGGCGCGACTGGCCTTGGCCTGCGCCCGTCCGCTGCCGGACGGGCGGGTCGCGCTGTCCGGGCCCGGGATGGCGGAGCTGGTCGTGGACGTGCCGGAGCCGGGCCCGCTGGAGCCCGTCGTCCTGTTCGGCAAGAAGATCGACACCGTCGTCGCGGCGAACACCGCCGCCGACTGGTTCAGCGCCTACCTCGGGCAGCCCGTACGGCTGGTCCACCTCGACGATCCGGCCGTGCGCCGTCCCGTGGACCCCGACTACGCGCTCCCCGGCGAGACCGTCAGCCTGGCCGACGCCTATCCGCTGCTGCTGACCACGACCGCCTCGCTCGACGCCCTCAACGAGCTGATCGCAGGGGGCGACCACGCGCAGGAGGGGCCCCTGCCCATGAACCGGTTCCGCCCGAACCTGGTGGTCGGCGGCCCGGCGGGGGCGTGGGCCGAGGACGGCTGGCGGCGGATCGCGATCGGTGACGCCGTCTTCCGCGGCGTGCGCGAGTGCGGGCGCTGCATCGTCACCACCACCGACCAGGAGACGGCGGAGCGCGGCCGGGAGCCGCTGAAGACGCTGGCCGTGCACCGGCGGATCGGGAAGTCCCTCGCCTTCGGAAGGCAGCTGGTGCCGGTGGTCCTGGGTACGGTGCGGGTGGGCGACGAGGTGCGCGTGCTGGAGTGATCCCGCCATGGCCCCGCACGGCCCCACAGGACACAGGACCCGGCAGAGCCCCGCGCGCCGCTGACCACGGCGGGTGGAATGACACCTTCGAGGGGCTCCGGGTGCCCGATGGAACCAACGGGCGGGGCGGCGCCGTTGGAGCAGACAGGACCTGTGAACACCCACCGCGACCGTCCGTACCGGACCGGGTGACACGCGTCTCGCGCGTCCCGGAATGCGCGTCCGCCGGGCATGCGGAAGGCTTGGACGCGCAGACAGACGGATGGCTGGCGCAAGTAGGGGGAGCCGGGACCGTGCGGACAGCAATGGGTGTGTGGCGTTGGCGGCGCAATCCGCTGCGCAGGCCGACCGATCTCTTCGAGGCGTGGGTGGCGTTCGCCGCGCTCGTGTGCGTACTGCTGGTGGCTCCGGCCCTGGGCTGCGCGGCGGGCCTGAAGGTGGACGGCACGCTGCAGCGGGCCGCGCGCGACCAGCGGCACGAGCGGTACCTGGTTCCGGCGGTGGTGGTCCGGCCGACACCGGATCCCGTCGCCGGTTCGGCCACCGATCCGGGCGCGGGGCGTCAGGCCCCGGAGCGGACGCGGATCGTGGCGTCCTGGACCGCGCCCGACGGCAGCAGCCACGAGGGCACGGTCCCGGCCGCGGAGGAACCGCCCCTTCCCGGCGACCGGTTCCGGATATGGACCGACATCCGGGGGCGGCTGGTGGGGCAGCCCCTCGACCCGTCCGCCGCCTCGTTCCACGCGGGTGTGGCCGGGCTGGCCGCCGCGCTGACCGCGGCCGCGCTGGCGGAGACGCTCCGGCGGCTGGTCGTACGCCGGCTCATGCATCGGCGGTACACCCGTCTGGACCGCGCGTGGGCCGCGGCCGGGCCCGACTGGGGCCGTGCGGGCGCGGGCAGCTGACCTGGCCACTCACCGGCCCCGCGCGCGCTACGGTGGAGCCGGAGTCCGGTCCGGCCGCTTCAGCCGCAGGGAACGGCTCCGGCCGCTCCGGGAACTTCCGCAACACGAGTACGAGGGTGGGGGCACGACAGCGCGATGGCTCAGGGCACGGTCCACGTGACGCACGGCGGGGCCTCGCGATGGCGGCGGCGCTCCGGTGAGTATCCGACGCTGAGCGCCGCGCTCGCCGCCGCGGGCGACGGCGACGTCCTGTCCATCGCCCCCGGCACCTACCGGGAGAACCTGGTCCTGCGTCATGCCGTCACCCTGCGCGGGCCCGAGGGCGCCGCGGCCGGGTCGGTGCGGATCGCCCCGCTCGACGGGGTCGCGCTGACCGTGCGCGCCTCGGCAGTGGTCCAGGACCTCCACCTGGAGGGTGCGGACCGGGCGGCGCCCGCGCTGCTCGTCGAGGACGGCTGTCCGGAGCTGAGCGACCTGCGCGTGCACACCCGCTCCTCGGCCGGCATCGAGGTGCGCGGCGGGGCCCGGCCGCTGGTGCGCCGGTGCACGGTGGAGAATCCGGCCGGGGTCGGGATCTCCGTCCTGGACGGCGGCGGCGGGGTGTTCGAGGAGTGCGAGGTGGTGGCCGCCGGGCAGGCCGGCGTCTCGGTGCGCGGCGGGCATCCGCGCCTGGAGCGCTGCCGCGTCCACCATGCCACGGGCGCGGGCATCGCCGTGACCGGGGAAGGCTCGGGCCTGGAGGCGCTGGGCTGCGAGGTGTACGAGATCAAGGGCAGCGGGGTGCAGATCGCGGCGCGCGCCGCGGCCCGCCTCACGGACTGCGCGGTGCACCGCACCTCCGCCGACGGGGTCACCCTCGACACCGACGCCGTGCTCACCCTCGTCGGCTGCGACATCCACGACATCCCGGAGAACGCGGTCGATCTGCGCTCCCGTTCGGTGCTGACCCTCAGCCGCAGCACGGTCCGCCGGTTCGGGCGCAACGGTCTGTCGGTGTGGGATCCCGGTACCCGGGTCGATGCCGAGTCCTGCGAGATCCACGACAGCACAGGTGACTACCCGGCGGTGTGGATCAGCGACGGGGCCACGGTCTCCCTGGACTCCTGCCGGGTGCACGACGTGCCGGACGCCCTGTTCGTACTGGACCGGGGTTCGCGCGTCGACGTGGTCGACAGCGACCTCTCGCAGGTCCGCAACACGGCCGTCTCCGTCAGCGACGGCGCCGGCGCGCAGCTCGACGACTGCCGCATCCGGGATGCCGGCACCGGGGCGTGGTTCCGTGACCACGGAAGCGGCGGCACCCTCGCCAACTGCACCATCGAGAACGTGCAGTCCGGCGTGATCGTGACCAAGGGCGCCGACCCGGTGGTGGAGCGGTGCACCGTCGGTTCGGCCGCCGAGGCCGGTTTCTACGTGTCGGCGGGCGGCCGCGGCACGTTCACGGCCTGCCGGGTGAGCGGCAGTTCCGGTTTCGGCTTCCACGTCATCGACGGCTGCCGGACCACTCTGACCCGCTGCCACACCGAGCGCTGCGCACGCGGCGGGTACGAATTCGCCGAGGACGGCCCGCTCGCAGAAGGGTGCACCGGTGACGAGTCCGGGGCGCGGCTCGGCGCGCCGGCGGCCGCGGGCGGCGCGCTCGCCGGGGCGCAGCCGGGGACCCGTACGGCGTCGGCCGTGCAGGGTCGGGCGGGAGTGCCCGCCGAGGTGCCCGGGCAGCGGCCCTCGGACCCGGCGGATCCCGCGGCGGCCGGCGCGGCCGGCGCGGGTGCGGGCCGCGGTTCGGGCGAGGTGCTGGGACAGCTGGACGCGCTGGTCGGTCTGGACAGCGTCAAACGTGAGGTCCGGGCCCTCACCGACATGATCGAGGTCGGGCGACGGCGGCAGCAGGCGGGCCTGAAGGCGGCCTCGGTGCGCCGGCACCTGGTCTTCACGGGATCCCCCGGCACCGGCAAGACGACGGTGGCCCGGCTGTACGGGGAGATCCTGGCCTCCCTCGGGGTGCTGGAGCGCGGCCACCTGGTGGAGGTGTCCCGGGTGGACCTGGTCGGCGAGCACATCGGCTCGACCGCGATCCGTACGCAGGAGGCCTTCGACCGGGCCCGCGGCGGGGTGCTGTTCATCGACGAGGCGTACGCACTCGCGCCGGAGGACTCGGGGCGGGACTTCGGGCGCGAGGCGATCGACACGCTGGTGAAGCTGATGGAGGACCACCGGGACGCCGTGGTGGTGATCGTCGCCGGGTACACGGAGGAGATGGAGCGCTTCCTGACCGTCAATCCGGGGGTGGCGTCGCGTTTCTCCCGCACCATCACCTTCGGCGACTACGGGCCCCGGGAGCTGCTGCGGATCGTGGAGCAGCAGGCGGAGGAACACGAGTACCGGCTGGGCGAGGGTACGGGCGAGGCGCTGCTGGCTTACTTCACGGACCTGCCCAGGGGTCCGGCGTTCGGCAACGGCCGCACCGCGCGCCAGACCTTCGAGTCGATGGTGGAACGGCACGCGGGGCGGGTGGCGCAGCTGGCCGAGCCGAGTACGGACGAGCTCACCCTGCTCTTCCCGGCGGATCTGCCGGCTCTGTCCGCGCCCTGCTGATCCGCGGGCCGGGAACCTCCCGGGTGTCGTGTACGTCGCCGCGCGGGGCGGCGTCCAGTCGCGCGAGGAGTGCGTCGCGTTCGGCGTCGAAGGCCGGATCGGCCTGGTAGTCGCCGTGGCCGAGGATCGGCGCGGGCAGCGGGTACCGGGGGCTGCGCCCGTAGGCGAGCGGGTCGCGCAGGGGGCCCCGGTCGACGGGTTCGCCGACGGCGGCGCCGGTCTCGACGGGCCCTCCTATGGGGTCGGTGGCCCGCCACAGGTTGCGCCAGCAGTCGAGGTCGCGGTGCAGGGCGGCCAGCCGGCCGGGGCCGAAGAAGTCGGGGAACCAGCGGCCGTAGAGCCGGGCCAGCGGTGAGCCGTAGGTCAGCAGCCCGACGCGGCCGCGTACTTCGGGCGGCAGTTGCCAGACGGCGGCCGCCGCGAGCACGCTGCCCTGGGAGTGTCCGGAGATGACGAGGCGGCCCCCGGTGCGGGCGGTCCAGCCGGTCATCCGCCAGGTCAGGTCGGGGACGGCCCGCTCGGCGTAGCAGGGCGGGGCGAAGGGGTGGGCGGCGCGGGGCCAGAAGGTGCCGACGTCCCACAGGATCCCGACGGTCCGGCGGGCGGCGGGGTCACGGTAGGCGCGGCGGCCCCACGCGACGAAGGCGGCGACGCCGAGCCCTATCAGCCAGGACCCGGTGTCCTGGGCGGCGCGGGCGGCGCCGGCGAGCAGCGGGTGGGCCCCCCGGGCTGCCTCGGCGGGGACCCGTCCGCTGATCCAGGCTCCGGCGAGGGCGCCGGTGCCCAGTACCAGGGTGATCCCGGAGACGGCCCCCACGAACCACGGCGCGGAATCGGTGAGCGCGGCGGCCGCCCGCGCCCCGGCGATCTTGCGGCTGCGGTCGGGGTCGGCGGGCTCTCCCGGGTACTCGGCGGCGAGGCCGGCGGCAGTCCGGCGCCGGTTCAGGGCGGCGCGGGCGAGGGCCCAGGCGGCCGGCAGCAGCAGGGCGATCAGCAGCGGCGGCAGCACGGCGGCCTGCCAGGACAGCAGGACGGGCGGTCCGGGCAGCGCGGCCCCGGGCGTGCCCGGTGTGGCGCCCCCGTCGAGCCAGTCGGCGACGCGCTGGGCGACCCCGCCGGACATGACCCCGCCGAGGGCGCAGCCGAGCACGGCGACGGCGGGTCCGCCGAGGCCCCGCAGGGCGGCGCCGGGCTGGGGCGTGCCGCGGTGCAGGCGGTGGGCGACGAAGGCGAGGGCCAGCGCGCAGCAGCCCTGGCCCAGCATGAGCACCCCGAACGCGAAGTCCCCCGGGAGCCGCCCGGCCGAGACCCAGCCGGGGCGGGACCAGCCCGCGTAGAGGAGGACCGCGGCGAGCAGCGCGAGGGCGCCGCCGGGCAGCAGGGTGATCGCGGCCCGGTCGAGCCGGTGGTCGGGCCGGGCCTCGGTGCGGCCGCGCCGGCAGACGACCCACAGGACGGTGGCACCACCGGTGGCGAGCAGCGCCTCGACGGCCCACCCGGCGGCCTGGAGCGCGGGGGCCGTGGCGGTGGCGGCCCGGTCGTGGCGGACGGCGGGGGCGGCGACGGCCACCGCCACGGTGAGGAGTCCGGCGGCGGTGTGCGCGGCGCGCAGCCGCGCCACGATCCGCCGCCCGTACCAGAACCCGGGCTGGCCCAGCGGCGCCTCCTCCTCCCCCGGTCCGGGGGCGCCCGGGGTGGTGGAGCCGGCGGGCGGCGGCTGGGACTCGTAGGCGCTCCAGGTCCGGGTCGAGAGGTACCAGAGCAGCCCGGTCAGGGCGGCCGGGACCAGGGCGCCGACCGCGAGGCGGCGGCCGGGCTGACCCCACCAGGTGCCGGGCCGCGGGACGCCGAGCGGGGAACGGGAGCCGGCGCAGGTGGTGTTGCCCGCGCACTGCCAGGCGAGGAGGTCCAGCGCGACCTCGCAGGCCGCCGCGACGAGGAGGACGGTGAGGCTGAGGGCGAGGACCCGTACGAGGAGTCCGTACGTGCGCACCGCCCGCGCGGCCGCCTTGCCGGGGGCGGCGGCGGGCCGGGCCCAGTGGGCGAGGTTGGCGACCATGAACGGCAGGAGCAGCAGCCACAGGGCGCGGGCCCCGTTGCCGGAGGTGAGGCGGGACCAGCAGTAGGCCTCGGGCACGGGCCGTCCGCCGTGGCGTCCGGGACGGTCCTCGGCGTCGGCGTCCTCGGGGCGGCGGAACACGGCGGCGGTCGAGTCTCCGGTGATCCGGACGGGGTACGGGTCCCGGAGCAGCTCAGCGGGGGAGGCTCCGCCCACGCCGTGGACGAGCAGTTCGAGCGCGGGCGGCGGCGGGGGCGGCGGTTCGGAGGCGGCGACGGGGTCCGGCATGGGGTCTCCGCAGGTGAGGGGCTGGTGCGCGCGGGGCGGCCCCTTCAGCATCCCGCCCCGGGGCGTCCCTGCCCAGGCCCCGTGCGTGTGATGGACGTTCGGGCCGGGGGCGGGCGATGCCCCGGCCGGCGGAGACTTCTGACGGGCCGCCGGTTATGGTGGCGCGGCGGCGGCGCACCCCGCGCCCCACACCGCCCAGGGGGTAACGACATGACCCGCCGACTCCGCCCCGTGGGGCTGGGTTTCACCGAAGACGCGCCGACGCGCCTGGTGTTCACCGCCCGCGCCTCGGCCGCACCCGACGCCGTGTACCGGGCGCTCGCGGAGGAGGTGACGGGCTGGCCGTCCTGGTTCCGGGCCGTGACGCTGGCCCGGCCCACGGGCGGCGGCGGGGGCCGCGAGGTGCGGCTGATGGGCGGGGTCCGCTTCCAGGAGACGGTCATGGCCGCGGATCCCGGGCGGCGTTACGCCTACCGGGTCGACGAGACCAACGTGCCCGGCGTGCGGGCCCTGCTGGAGGAGTGGCTCCTGACCCCGGCGGACCGCTCCCCCGCCGCCGCGACCGCGCCGGGCACACCCGGCGCCGGCACACCTGCGGCTCCCGGCACGCCCGCCACTACCAGCGCGCCCGGCGCTCCCGGCACCGCCACCCCGGGCACCCTGGTCCGCTGGACCTTCGCCGCCGACGGCCCGCCCGCCTTCCGGCTGGCGCTGGCCGCCTCCCGCCCGGCCCTCGGCCACTCCTTCCGCACGGCGGTGCGTACGCTCGACGCCCGCCTGGCGGCCCGCACCCGCAGCTGACGGACCGCCACCGGGCGGGCCCTCGCCGCGCGCTCGCTCAGGCGGTGGGCTCGCGCCAGTCCCCCGTCCGCAGGAGCGTCTCGATCGTCTTGGTGTACGGGGCGATGTCGAGGCCCTGCGCGGCCAGCCATTCGTCCGAGTAGTACTTGTCGAGGTAGCGGTCGCCCGGGTCGCAGAGCAGGGTGACGACGCTGCCCGTGCGGCCCTCCGCGACCATCTCGGAGATGATCTTCAGGGCGCTCCACAGTCCGGTGCCGGTGGAGCCGCCCGCCTTGCGCCCTATGGCCTGTTCCAGGGCGCGGCAGGCGGCGACGCTCGCCGCGTCCGGCACCTTCATCATGCGGTCGATGGCGCCCGGCACGAAGCTCGGCTCCATCCGCGGCCGCCCGATGCCCTCGATGCGCGAGCCGCAGTCGCTGCTCGCGTGGGGGTCGCCCAGGGTCCAGCCGTCGAAGAAACAGGAGTTCTCGGGGTCGGGGACGCAGATGCGGGTGTCGTGCTGCATGTAGTGCACGTAGCGCGCGATGGTGGCGGAGGTACCGCCGGTGCCGGCCGTCGCGACGATCCACGCCGGTTCGGGGTACCGCTCCAGGCGGAGCTGCTGGTACATCGACTCCGCGATGTTGTTGTTGCCGCGCCAGTCGGTGGCCCGCTCCGCGTAGGTGAACTGGTCCATGTAGTGGCCGCCGGTGCGGGCGGCCAGGTCGGCGGACTCCTCGTACATCTTCATCGGGTCGTCGACGAAGTGGCAGGTGCCGCCGTGGAATTCGATGAGGCGGCACTTCTCCGGGCTGGTCGTCTTCGGCATCACCGCGACGAAGGGGACGCCGATCAGCTTGGCGAAGTAGGCCTCGGAGACGGCGGTCGAGCCGCTGGACGCCTCGATGACCGGGCGGCCGGGGCGGATCCAGCCGTTGCAGAGCGCGTACAGGAACAGGGAGCGGGCGAGTCTGTGCTTGAGGGAGCCCGTCGGGTGCGTGGACTCGTCCTTGAGGTACAGGTCGATGCCCCACGCCTCGGGGAGGGGGAAGCGCAGCAGGTGGGTGTCGGCGGAGCGGTTCGCGTCCGCCTGGACCTTGCGGACGGCTTCCTTGAGCCAGACGCGGTACTCCGCGTCGCTCCGGTCGACGTCGACCGTCGTCATGACCGCGCCCGCGGCCGTGTTCGCGGCCACGCTCGCGTCCGTCGTACCGGTGGTACCGGTGGTGCTCATGCGCCTTGCTCCTTTGTCGGTTCCGTGGCCCCCTGCTTTCGCAATGTACCCCTCCCACCTGCACAAATGGTTACTTTGGGTTTCCATGCGGATCGCTTTCGGTCGCGTTCGGTTGCACCGGAGGCCACCGTGGGTGACCCTGGTGGTGCGCTACCGAGGGTGCAGCACCCGTAACACTGATGTCGGGGAGTCGCAGCCGTGATCAGTCATTCCCGCAGGCACTGCGTCGTCGAACTGCAGGCCTTGCCAGCGCGGATCGGTCAGATCCGCAGAATCGTTTCCGCGCAACTGCGCCACTGGCAGCTCGATCCGCTCATAGACCGGGCTGCGCTCGGCGTGACGGAGCTGCTCAGCAACGTCCACCGCCATGCGCAGCCCGACAAGGTCTGCACGGTCGAGATCGAACTGCGCCTCGGGCGGCTGACCGTCTCCGTCTCCGACAGCGATCCGCGGCTGCCCGTGGTCCGGGCGGCCGATGAGCTGGAGACGTGCGGGCGCGGGCTCGCGCTCGTGGCGGCCGTCAGCGAGGCCTGGGGGGCCCGGCCCCTGCCGGACGGCCCCGGCAAGGTCGTCTGGTTCTCGCTACGGGCCGCCCCCGCACCGGCGGCGCCCACGGGCACGGTCCGTATCGGCGTGAACAAGCCGGTACGGGAACCTGCGCGGGCGGTGCTCACCGCCGTGGACGCGCAGGCCGTCCCGGTCGCCGTGCCGGTACCGGTCCCGGTCGGCACAGGGCCCGGGTGACGCCCCCGGCCGCACGCCCGCGGACCCGGCCCGGACGCCAGCCCCGCCGCACCCCCGAGGGCACCCGGGCCCGGCCCGCGCAGCCTCCACGGGCCGCCACCACAGGCCCCCGCCCCGGCCCCGGCCCGCCCGCTCCGAAGCCCGCCTCGGGCTCCGCCCCGGGAGCCCGTCCGGGCCGCCGCCTCAGGCGGCCGCGCCCAAGGCCCCCAGCGGGTCGTCCAGCACCGGCTGCCACGCCAGCTCCGCCGCCCCGACCAGGCTGTTGTGGTCGAGGGTGCACGGCAGGATCGGCACGCCGCCGCTGCGCCCCCACAGGCTGCGGTCCGCGACGACCGCGCGCAGCCGCTCCGGGTCGGCGTACAGCAGCTCCCGGTGCAGTCCGCCGAGGATGATCCGGTCCGGGTTCAGGATGTTGACCAGCCCGGCGAGCCCGAGCCCGAGCCGGTCGATGAGCTCCTCGGCGGCGGCCCGCACGCCCGGGTCCGCGTACTCGGCGTGCAGCAGGTCACGGGCCTGCTGGAGCAGGGACACCTCGGGGCCGGGGATGCGGCCCGCGGCGGTGAGGAAGGCCAGCGGGTCGGCCTCCACGTCCAGGCAGCCCCGGCTGCCGCAGTGGCAGGCCCGCCCCTCCGGGTTGACGGTGAGGTGGCCGACCTCCAGGGCCAGCCCCGCGCTCCCGCTGTGCAGCCGGCCGTCCAGGACCAGCGCCCCGCCGACGCCGCGGTGCCCGGTCGCCACGCAGAGCAGGTGCTGGGCGCTGCGGCCCGCGCCGTGCCGGTGCTCGGCGAGCGCGGCGAGATTGACGTCGTTGCCGGTCAGGGCCGGTCCGTCGATCCCGGCCGCCTTGACGCGCTCCGCGAAGATGGCCCGTACGGGAGCACCGGCCGGCCAGGCCAGGTGCAGCGGGTTCAGGGCGGTGCCCTCGGGCTCGGCGACCGCGGAGGGCACGGCCAGGCCGGCGCCGACGCAGCGCCGCCCGGACTCGGCGAGCAGCGCGGCGCCGGCGTCGACGACCGCGCCGAGGACCTGCGCCGGGTCGGCGGAGACCGTGACCTTGCCGGGCGCGGTGGCCACGATCCGCCCGCCGAGGCCGACCAGCGCCGCCCGGAACCCGTCCGGGTGCACCTGGGCGGCCAGTGCCACCGGCCCGTTCTCGTCGACCGACAGCCGGTGCGAGGGGCGGCCCTGGGCCCCGCCCGCCCCGCCGGGGCGGGAGTCGACGCGGATCAGGCCGAGCGCCTCCAGCTCGGCGGCGACCGCGCCCGCGGTGGCGCGGGTGACGCCGAGCTCGGCCGTCAGGACCGCGCGGGTCGGGGCCCGGCCGGTGTGGACGAGCTCCAGCGCGGGGCCGAGCGCGCCCCGGCCCCGTTCCAGCCTGGTCCTCGCGGAGGCGGCCGAAGCCGCCGAGGCCGCGGCGGCCGCCGATGTCCCGGAAGTCCCCGCAGCGGTGGACGCCGTATCCGCGGCGCCGGCCGCCGTGGACGTCGTGGACACCGTGGTCACATCCCCCACCCGCGGCGGGGCCCCGTTGCCGTTCATGACATGGATCCTCGCATGATCGGGAGGCGCCGGGCGCCCGGCTACGGCCCGAGGCCGCCGACGCGCAGGGTGATGTTGAGCCTCCCGGTCAGCCCCAGGCCGGGCGGCGCGGTACCGGGCAGGACCTTCGGCACCCCGTGGAAGGCCCGCCGGCTCGGTCCGCCGAAGACGAACAGGTCACCGCTGCGCAGCTCGACGTCCCGGAACGGACGTCCGCGCGAGACGGTGTTGCCGAAGCGGAAGAGGCAGGAGTCGCCGAGACTGAGCGAGACCACCGGGGCCCCGGACCGCTCCTCGGCGTCCCGGTGCATGCCCATCCGGGAGTCGCCGGCGTAGAAGTTGACCAGCGCGATGTCGTACTCCTCCCCGGGCGGCAGCGGCGTGCCGTACGCGGCGAGGACGGCCTCCCGGGCCAGTGCGGCCAGCCATCCGGGCATCGGTTTGACGGGGGCCCCGTCGCCGTCGACGGCCGTCCGCGCGTACCCGTACGGGTACCAGTGCAGCCCCAGGCACACCTGCCGGGCGGTCATCGTCCCGCCGCCGGGGGTACGCACGGTGCGCAGTCCGGCGGGCGGGCGCGCCCACTCCCGGCAGGCGGCGAGCAGCTCGCCCTGGCGCCCGGGTCCGATCCAGTCGGGCAGATGGACGGCGCCGGGGGCGATCTCGGCCCGCTCGCGCGGGAACAGTTCACCGACCACCCCTCCATTGTCGGGGTGCGCTGGCACACTCGCGGCATGAAGATCACCGAATACGTGGAATCCCTCGCCCGGGAGGGCGAGCTGATGGCCGACACCGCCGAACGGACCGGTACCGAGGCCCTGGTACCGACCTGTCCGGGGTGGCGGGTCAGCGATCTGCTGCGGCACACCGGGGCGGTGCACCGCTGGGCGACGGGCTTCGTCGCGGACGGCCTGGTGGAGCCGGCGCCGTTCCCGGACGCGCCGGAACTGTCCGGGGCCGAGCTGCTCGCCTGGTTCCGGGAGGGGCACGCGGAGCTGGTGCGGGCGCTGGCCGAGGCCCCGGCGGAGCTGGTGTGCTGGACCTTCCTCCCGACCGCGCCGCCGTCGTCGCTGGCGTTCTGGGCCCGTCGGCAGGCGCACGAGACGACCGTGCACCGCTTCGACGCCGAGTCCGCGCTCGGGCCGGGCTTCTCGTCGGTCACCCCGGAGTTCGCGGAGGACGGGGTGGACGAGCTGCTGACCGGCTTCCACGCGCGGCCGCGCAGCCGGGTGCGTACCGAGGAGCCGAAGGTGCTGCGCATCCGGGCGGCGGACACCGGCGCGGTGTGGACGGTGCACCTGTCGAAGGAGCCCGCGCGCACGGTGCGCGGCGACACCGGCGACCCGGTGGACTGCGAGCTGACCGGCGCGGCGTCCTGGCTGTACGCGGCCCTGTGGAACCGGCTCCCGCTGGCCGGCCCGGAGGTGAGCGGCGACGCCTCGCTGGCGGCGCTCTGGCAGGAGACCGGCCGCATCTGACGGCCGGAGCGGGCCGCATCCGACGGCCGGAGCGGGCCGCATCCGACGGCCGGAGCGGCCTCCCCCCGGGAGGGGAGGCCGCTCCGGCCCCGGACGGGCACGGCGCCGCACCGCGAAAATGGGTGTGCGGATCGGGAATCCGGTTGACAGGGTGGTGCGCATGAACTCCCAGCTCAACGACGCGACCGACGATCCGCACACGGCGGGCGCGGCCGGATGGATCACCACGCCGATCGGGGCGGACCTGCTGCGCGGCGCCCTGGAAGCGGAGCGCACCGCGCGCGGCGTGCTGCCGCACCGGCTGCCGGCGCGGGCACGCCGGCAGTTCCCCGATGCCTACCTCGCCACCGTCGAGACGCAGCCCTCCGGGGTCCGGCTGGCCTTCCGCACGCGGGCCACCACCGTCGAACTCGACGCGCTCCGCACCAAGAACGGCTACCGGGGCGTTCCGCCCCGCCCCGACGGCGTGTACGACCTGCTCGTGGACGGCCACCCGGCCGGCCAGGCCACCTCGAACGGCGGCAACGTGCTGATGGTGGACATGGCCACCGGCTCCGCGGAACTCGTGCCCGGTCCGGTCGGCACCGTCCGCTTCGAAGGGCTCCCCGCCCGGCTCAAGGACGTCGAGATCTGGCTGCCGTACAACGAGGTCACCGAGCTGATCGCGCTGCGCACCGATGCTCCTGTCGAGCCGGCGCGCGAACACGGGCGCCGGGTGTGGCTGCACCACGGCAGTTCCATCAGCCACGGCTCCAACGCGGCGGGCCCCACGACGATCTGGCCGGCGCTGGCCGCCTCGCTGGGCGGGGTGGAGCTGGTCAACGTGGGGCTGGGCGGGAACGCCCTGCTCGACCCGTTCACCGCGCGCGCCCTGCGGGACACCCCCGCCGACCTGATCAGCGTGAAGATCGGCATCAACATCGTCAACACCGATCTGATGCGGCTGCGTGCCTTCGGCCCTGCGGTGCACGGCTTCCTCGACACCATCCGCGAGGGTCACCCCGACACTCCGCTGCTGGTCGTCTCCCCCGTCCTGTGCCCGCTCCAGGAGGACACCCCGGGGCCGCTCGCCCCGGACCTGCACGACGGGAAGCTGAGCTTCCGGGCCCTGGGCGACCCGGCGGAGGTCGCCGCGGGGCGGCTCACGCTCACGGTCGTCCGACGCGAGCTCGCCCGCATCACCGCCGAGCGCGCCGCCGACGACCCGAACCTGCACCACATCGACGGCCGCTCCCTCTACGGGGAGGCCGACTTCGCCGAGTTCCCGCTGCCGGACGGCCTGCACCCGGACCCGGCCGGCCACCGCCGGATCGGGGAGCGCTTCGCGAAGCTGGCCTTCGCGAAGGACGGGCCGTTCGGGGAGGCCGGGCCGTCCGGCAGATGATCGTGCCGCCGGTGGGAGGGAAGTGACGGACGTGGCGTCGGGGCGGATCCACTTGGTGGGGAAGGTGACGCTGGAGGAGGCCGAGCGGCTCGCGCGCGCCTTCCTGCGCGGTCAGATCCGGGGATGGACGGACGACGGCTGGACGCTCGCCTGGGACGAGTGGGCGACCCGCGACGACGGGTACGTCTTCGAGATCGCCCGGGCCGGCGGGCTGCCCGTCGGGGCACCGGTGTTCATCGACCGGGCCGACGGCGCGTGCCGGCTGATGCCGGCCCGGGAGTACTCCCGGCGCAAGCGCCCGCGCCCCCTCGGGCTCCGTCCCGGGCGCGCCCCCGGGCCGGCCTGACGGCTCGCCCCGTGACTCCTCGGAACCACGGGACGATCATCCGTCGGACCCGCCCCGGGGTCCGTCGACCCGTCGGCCGGGGGGGCCGTCAGATCGGATCCGCCCCTCCCCCGTACCGGCTCCGCAGGCGGGTCTTGTCCGGTTTGCCCGCCTCGGTGAGCGGCAGCCGGTCCATGACGTGGATCGCGGCCGGTTCGTACACCGCGCCCAGGCGGGCGGTCACGAAGGCGGTGAGCAGCCGGGCGGTGTCCGGGGCCCGGCCCGGGGTGGGGACGACCGCGACGTGGAGTTCCTCGTTCCCGTCCGCCGCGCGGATCCCGAAGGCCGCGCAGCGGGCGACGGCCGGGTGCGCGTGCAGGACCTCCTCCACCTCCGCCGGGTGGAGATGGGCGCCCACGACGATGACCGTCTCCTTCAGCCGGTCGACGAGGTGGAGGTAGCCCTCGCCGTCGAGGAGTCCCAGGTCCCCGGTGGCCGCCCAGCCGTCGCGGACCACCTCCGCGGCCGGTTCGGGGCGCCCCCAGTACCCGGCCATCGCCGTGGGCGTGCGGACGTGGACCTCTCCCGTACCCCCGGGAGGGAGCACGGCGCCCGACCGATCCCGGATCTCGATGTCGACGCCGGGCAGCGGCCGGCCGGCGGTGATGCGGCCGCCGGGGCCGGTGACGGTGTGCTCGTGCGGGAGGACCTCCGCGATCGGGCCCGTCTCGGTCTGCCCGTACGAGCCGTGCAGGACGGGGCCGAAGACCTCCGCGGCCCGGCGCAGCAGCGCGGCGGACGCGGGGGTGCCCCCGTAGAAGAGGCGACGGAGGGCGCGGACGTCGGTGGTGGCGAGGTCGGGGTGGTCCAGCAGCTCGTGGAGGAGCGGCGGCAGGAGCCAGAGGTCGGTGACGCGGTACCGCTCGACGGCCGCCAGGACCCCGGCCGGCTCGAACTCCTCCCGCAGGACGACGGAGCCACCGGCGAGCAGGGTGGCGTCGGCGACGATGCCGGCCACGTGCGCGAGGGTGGTGCAGGCGAGGAACCGGGCCGGGGCGCCGGAGGGGATGTGGGCGGTGTGCGCGGCCAGGATCCGCCGGTAGGGGCCGTGTGCCAGCCGGACCAGCTTGGGCGGACCGGTGGTTCCGCCGGTGAAGCGCAGGCACCAGTCGTCCTCGGGGCGGACCGCGGCAGGCGTCCCTACGGTGTGCCGGTCCGGGAGCCGGCCGGGCCGGTCCTCGGTGAACAGGCCGGGGTCCAGGGTCAGCCGGAGGGGCTCGGGGCTCCCGGTCGGCAGGTCCCGCGTGGCGGGGTCCACCAGGAGCAGGACCGCACCGGTGGCCTCCAGGATCCGGCCCCGCGCCGCGGCCGGCGCGGTGGGGCTCAGGTGCACGACCCTGGCGCCGAGCAGGTTGGCTCCGTAGCGGGCGATGAGGGTCTCGGGTTGGTTCCCGGTGAGCAGGGCGACCGTGCTCGCGCGGGTGACGCCGTGGGCCGCCAGCAGCCCTGCGGCCCGGTGGATGCCGGTGTGCAGGGCGCGGGCGTCGACGGTCCGGTCTGCGGTGGTGAGCACGGTCCGCACGGGCGGGAACTCCGGGCGCGCGAGGACGGCGAGGAGGGCGTCCACGTAACTCTCGTAGGGCGGTCGCGGGGATCCGGGCATGACGTGCTGCCCCTTTCTTCGTGGGGTCCTGTGGGAGGGGCGGGGTCTTCCTCGGAGGCTAGGAGGCGCTCGATCGTGTCGTCCAAGACCGGTTCCGCCATGAGAACGTGCTCGCAGGGTTATGAAAGGGGGCGGTCGGTGGACCTGCTGTCGTTGCGGTGCTTCCAGGTCGTCGCGCGGTGCGAGCACATCAGCCGGGCCGCGGACGAACTGCGCACCGCCCAGCCGTCGGTGAGCCGGACGATCGCCCGGCTGGAGGCCGAACTGGGGGTGCCGCTCTTCGACCGGCGGGGCCGCCGGATCCGGCTCAACCGGCACGGCGCGGCCTTCCTGCGGCGGGTGGACCGGGCGCTCGCCGAACTGGAGGACGGGCGCCGCGAGTTGGCGGACGCCGCGCGCGATGGCGGGGGCGGCAGCGTGACGGTGGCGAGCGAGACCCTGCTGACCCTCACCGGGCTGCTGGCCCGATTCCGCGCGGCCCGTCCCGGGGTCGACGTCCAGCTGCGGCAGGCGTCCGCCGAGACGATGGCGCGCCTGCTGCGGACCCGGGATGCGGACTTCTGCTTCGCCTCGCAGCCGCTCGCCGGGCCCGCTCTGGAGTCGGTGGTGCTGCTCACCGAGGACGTGCTGCTCGCGGTGCCCCGCGGGCACCGGCTGGCCGGGCGGGAGCGGGTGGCGGTGACGGAGCTGGACGGGGAGCCGTTCGTGACCCCGGGGCGGGGGCACTGGCAACGGGCCCTGGCCGACAGGCTGTTCGAGCGGGCCGGGGTGCGGCCGACGATCGTGTGCGAGGGGGACGAACCGGGGGCGGTACTGGACCTGGTCGCCGCCGGGCTCGGAGTGGCACTGGTGCCGGCCCTCGCCCGGGAGTCCGGCACCCGGGACATCGTGGACTGGGCCCGACTGGCCTCGCCCGAGGCCCGCCGGGAACTGCGCCTCGTCCGGGCCGGGGGCGCCTACGCGTCCACGGGCGCCCGGAGCTTCGCGGACTTCGCTGTGGGGTACTTCGGGGACGCCTCGGCACGGGCCGGCGGGGCCGGCGCTCCGTAGGCCACCGGGCCGTCTGGCCGGGCGGGGCGGAGCGGGGCGGAGCGGGGCCGTCGGGCCGGTTCAGCCGAGGGTGGCCGCGTAGCCGGTCTGGAGGCCGTACGCCCACTCGGGAGCGGCGTTCCAGGGGTTGGGCATGACCGCGCTGGTGGCGTAGGCGTAGCCGGCGCCGCGTTCGAAGGCGGTGCGCAGGGTGGTGCGCATGGCCGCGGCGTCGGGAACGTCGTGGACGAGGTGCCAGAACGCGGTACCGCTCGGGTCGAGTTCGGCGCCCGCGCGGTATCCGCCGAGCGGGTCGAACACGTTGCCGCCGTGCCGGCCGCCCGAGGTGTACGCCGCGTACGTGTCCTCGAAGGTGACGAAGACGTCGGCGGTGCGGTGGCCGGGTTCGAGGTAGCAGTCGGCAATGGCCGTGCCAGGGTTGTCGACGACCAGTTCGGCGGCGCCCGGGTCGGCGGCGTGCATCGTGTCCTGGACGTAGCGGCGCAGGGCGGCGTAGTGGTCGCGCGTGGCGTTGCCGGGGCCGCAGTCGCGGCTGACGACGTCGAAGAAGATGCCGTCCACGTGGAGGCGTCCGTCCCCGTTGCCGGAGGGCTTGAGGTAGTTGTCGACGGACGCCTTGACCGCGGCGGGGTCCCGGCTGCCGTGGTCGGTGTGGACGTAGCCGAGGACCTTGGTCTTCTCGCCCGTGGCCGTGGTCCCGGCGCGCAGGGCGTCCGCGCGGGCCCGCCACGACGCGTCGAAGGGGGCGTCCCCGTTGCCCGGGTTGAGGACGACCACGGAGGGGGCCGGGCCGGTGGCGGCGAGGCGGGCGAGTACCGGATCGTCCGCCCAGACGTAGGCGGGCACGGCTATCTCCAGACCACGGACGCCGGGACGGCGGGGTACCGGCGTGACCGCCGGGGTGGGTACGGAGGCGGGCGAGGGGGCGGAAGCCATGTCGGGTTCCGCCCCGCCGGGTCTGGAGGGCGCGGGCTGCGGCGACGGGCCCCGCTCGGCGCGGGGCACCCGGTCCGCACGGTCCGCACGGGTCGCCTCGGCCGAGGCTGGCGGAGCGGGCGGAGCGGGCGGGGCGGGTGCCGGGGCAGTGAGCAGCCAGGTCACCAGAACGGCGTACAGGGCCTTCACGGCGCGGGCGCGGGCCATTGGCTGTTCCTCCGGCGGGCAGGGGGGCGACCCGAGGAACAGTAGACGCGCGGCAAGTCGACGAAGGGGGAACCACCCACATTGACGGGAGGAACAGAAAAGCGATCTGTCACCTCGTCATCCGAACCCGCGCCGGGCGGGCACCGGCGCCCCGACGGCGGGGGAACACGCCCGCACCCCGACGGCGGGGGACACGCCCGCGCCTCGACGGCGGGGGACACGCCCGCGCCTCGACGGTGACGCCGGGGCCCGCGCCCCTCCGGGCGGCGCCCCGCCGCCACGCGCGCCCCGTCAGACGGCGGGCAGTCCCACCTCGTGCGCCAGCCGGTCGACGGCATGCGCGAAGAACACGTCCCGTTCCTCGACGACCCGGTTGAACTGGCCGAACAGCTCGAAGGAGATCAGACCGACGAGCTGCGCCCAGGCCGCGACCAGGGCGGCGGTCACCTCGGGGGGCAGCCCCTCGGCGAAGTCGGCGGTCATCCGGTCCGCTTCGGAGCGCAGGGCGGGGGGCAGCGGCGGCACGGACAGGCCGCGGCCCTGGCCGGCGGAGCGGAGGATGCCGATGAGGACGTTGGCGACCCGGGAGGCTGGGCCGATGGTGTCCGCGGGGGCGCTGTAGCCGGGGACCGGGGAACCGTAGATCAACGCATATTCGTGCGGGTGCGCGAGTGCCCAGGCGCGCACCGCTTCACAGACGGCGACCCAGCGGGCGCGGGGCGCGGCACCGGCGGCGAGGGAGGCCGCGCCGGCCGTTTCGGCTGCGGCGCCGACGCTGTCGTAGGCGTCGATGATCAGGGCGGTCAGCAGTTCGTCGCGGCTCGGGAAGTAGCGGTAGAGGGCGGAGGAGACCATGCCCAGCTCGCGGGCCACGGCGCGCAGCGAGAGCTTGGCGGCGCCCTCGGCGGCGAGTCTGCGGCGCGCCTCGTCCTTGATGGCGGCGGTGACCTCAAGGCGGGCCCGTTCCCTGGCTCCTCGCACAGTGCTCATGCGGGTCAGTGTGTCATACATGTGGAGCACTGCACAAAAACGGGAGCGGCGCTCACTCCAGAGAGCACCGCTCTTGTTTTGGTGCGGCGATCCGTGCACACTGGTCTCAAGCGAGAGCACTGCTCTCCCAATCCGCCCCGGAGGTCATCGTGAACGCGCCCACCCCCTACTACGTCCAGGCCGGCCCGCTCGGCATCCGCTTCAACGCCCTCTTCGGCCGGCTCGCCCGGCTCGGCATCAGCCTGGCCGGAACGGCCGAGCTCTCGGTGCGCGGCCGCAAGTCCGGCGAGATGCAGCGGATCCCGGTCAACCCGCACACCCACGACGGCGCCCAGTACCTGGTCTCGGCCCGGGGCCACTCCCAGTGGGTCCGCAACATGCGGGTGGCGGGCGGCGGCGAGCTGCGCGTGGGCCGCAAGATCCGGACCTTCACCGTCACTGAACTCACGGACCCGGCGCAGAAGGCGGTCGTCCTGCGCGCCTACCTGGAGAAGTGGGGCTGGGAGGTCAACCGGTTCTTCCAGGGCGTCACCGCGAAGTCCTCCGACGCCGAAATCCAGGCGGCCGCCGGGGACCACCCGGTCTTCCGCATCACGGTGTCGAACTGACCGCCGGGGACGGCCGACCACCCGCTCTCCCACCCGAACGGCGGGCACACGACAGGCCTACGACAGCCCCCGGCCCGGCCGACGCTCCCGGCATCCCGCCCGCCGGACACGCGGCCGGCGCCGACGGCACCCGGCCGGCCCACCGGCCGTCCGCCTCACGGCGCCGACACCCGGCCGGCCACCGGAACCTGACGCCCACCCACCGAACGCACTCACCCAACAGCGCACGCCACCGCCGACCAGACCGCCCCGCGCTCCCCGGATCCCGCCCTCACCAAGCGCTCACGCACCCGGGGCCCCACCCGACACCCCACCGCGTACGCCACCCCGAGCGCGGCGGGGTCGCCCCGAGGCCCACACGGCCCGGCAGCCCGCCCCCGGACGGACACGCGACGACAGCGCCGTAGACCTCCCACCCGGCACCACCGCCCGAGCGCACCGCCCCCAGCACACCGCCCCGCGGAGCCGACCGGCAGCGCGCCGCGCCGAGAGCGACGGGGGCAGGGGCGGCCCGGGCCCCTTTCCACCGTGGTGCGGGCACCGGTGCGGTGCTCTAGCGTCGGAAGGGCGGGGGTGACCGATGCGCCGAGCAGGCCGCCCCCGGAGCGCCCGCTCCGCGCCGCCCCCGCCCGCGGTCCGGCGCACCCTCGGATCGCGTGACCGACCGAGAGAGCAGGTGCATCCGCATGCGTCGTTCGGCTCGTATCCCCAGCATCCTCGCCGGTCTGGTCCTCGCCTCCGGCGGCGCCTTCTTCGCGGCCCCGGCCGCCTCCGCCTCCGCCTCCGCCTCCGCCGGCGTCCAGGATTGTCAGCAGTACCTCCAGTCCCACGGCAAGCAGACCACGGCCGACACCACCCAGGCGTGCTACCAGGGATCCATCGGCAACCAGACCAGCTGCGTCGCGAGCCTCCGCCAGGCCGGCATCTCCACGGACGACTCGAACGGAGCCTGCCGCGCGGCCCACTAGACCCGTACTTCGCGGGTGACCGTTTCAGGTCTGTGGCCATCGGGTTTGTCCGATGTCGGTGTCGAGGAGATCGAGGAGGTGGAGTTGGACGCCGCGGTTGATATGGACGGTTGGCGGGTCGGTGACGTTTCCGATCCGCAGGGTGAGTTCGTCGAGGTGGTAGAGGATCACACGGCCGGTGGGACGGACCCGGCGGTTGTACCGGATAGAGACCGGCCATGGTCTCTTCGGGGCCCAGAGCGCGTCTGACCTGCCGTTCGATCAGGCAGAAGACGAGCAGGGCCAGGCAGATCACCTGGATCAGCGCGGCGACGCGCCGGTTGTGCTGCACGAAGACCGGTGCGACCGCGAGGGGGCCTTTGAAGTCGTGGTAACGCCGTTCGACCGCGCCTTGGCCCTTGTAATGGATCAGCACCTGGGCCGGGTCGGCCTTCTCGGCCGGAACGCTGGTGATGAGTGCGTACCAGCCGTCGACGGCTGCTTCGGCCTTCAGCACGTCCTGGTCGAAGTGCCAGATGAGGCCGGGGGTGCCGTGCTCGTCGGCGGTAATGTGCCAGCGCAGGCAGGAGGTGACGCGGCGCTTGGCCGTGACGACGCCGATCCGGGCGACGATCTTCTCCCGGGTCTTGTAGTGCCGTCCGCCCGCCGCACCGGCGAGCTTGTCGAGGTCGTCGGCGGCCTTGGCCAGTCGTTTGGCCCGGGCCGCCCGCTGGCCGGCCGCGACGGCGGTGGAATGGACCAGGATCCGGCGCACCGCCAGCGGCGGGTCGCTTTTGCGGCGGCCGACCAGGGTGTGGGTGTCCTCCAGGACCCGGTATGTCTCCCGTTCCGCCTCCGGTTTCCTCTCATCCCGCTCGGGCACCCAGTCCACGGCCTGGGCCCGCTCAGGGTCCAGGGCCGCGTAGACCTCGTCCTTGATCTGCGCGGCCGGGACGGGTGCGATGAACTCCACCCCGGCCTGAAGCAGGGCGGTGATGTTGGAGTAGGACACCAGCTTGGAGTCGGCGACCATCAAAAAGGTGTTGGTGCCGGCCATCGCCCGCAGGTCCTTCATCGCTCCGACGACCTGGCTGACCTCGGCCGCGGCGCCGTCGAAGACCCGGGAGTGGACGGGGATACCGCCGTCGGCGGTCACCGCGAGCCCGGCCTGGACCTGTTTCAAATCCAGGCGCCGGTCCTTGGGATGCCCGTTGCAGGCGATAAGCGGGTACCGCTCGTCCTGGTCCCCGGCAGGGAAGGCGCCGTGGACGGACATGCTGGTCATGCCCCAGTGCAGCCGCGAGACGTCGATCCCGAACTCGGTGATCGCCCGGGCACCGACCGTGCCCGCGATGACCTCCAGCTTCGGAGCGATCGCGTCCGGCGCGCGGGCCAGGCGGTCATCGTTGAGGAGGTCCGGCGTGATGCCGAAGACCTCCTCCACCGCCCAGGTGCGGGCCCAGTCCCCGACCCGCACCAGCGGTGCGGGCGAGGTCAGCCGGTTGGCCACCAGCGCCTCGATGACCTGCCCGTGCGTC
>NZ_JBGWAB010000121.1:0-24757 GCF_041862025.1 Streptomyces sp. AB3(2024) | reverse complement strand
CCGCTCCGGCTCCGGTCGCCCCCGTCGCCGCCCCCGTCGCCGCCCCGGCCCCCGTGGCCGCTCCGGCCCCGGCCGCCGCTCCGGCTCCCGTCGCCGCCGCTCCCGTCACCCCGGTCTCCGCCGGTGACGAGGGCGCGTACGTGACCCCGCTGGTGCGCAAGCTCGCCTCGGAGTCCGGCGTCAACCTGTCCACGGTTTCAGGCACCGGTGTCGGTGGCCGCATCCGCAAGCAGGACGTCCTGGCCGCCGCCGAGGCCGCCAAGGCCGCCGCTGCCGCCCCGGCTCCGGCCGCCGCTCCGGCCGCGAAGGCCCCGGCCGCCGCGGTGTCCGAGCTGCGCGGTCAGACCGTCAAGATGACCCGCATGCGCAAGGTCATCGGCGACAACATGATGAAGGCCCTGCACTCGCAGGCGCAGCTCAGCTCCGTGGTCGAGGTGGACATCACCAAGATCATGAAGCTGCGCGAGCAGGCCAAGGCCGGCTTCCTCGCCCGTGAGGGCGTCAAGCTGTCCCCGATGCCGTTCTTCGTCAAGGCCGCCGCCCAGGCGCTGAAGGCCCACGCGGTCGTCAACGCCCGGATCAACGACGACGAGGGCACCATCACCTACTTCGACTCGGAGAACATCGGCATCGCCGTGGACTCCGAGAAGGGCCTGATGACCCCGGTCATCAAGGGTGCCGGTGACCTCAACCTGGCGGGCATCTCCAAGGCGACCGCCGACCTGGCCTCCAAGGTCCGCGGCAACAAGATCACGCCGGACGAGCTGTCGGGCGCGACCTTCACCATCAGCAACACCGGCTCGCGCGGTGCGCTGTTCGACACGGTCATCGTGCCCCCGAACCAGGTCGCCATCCTGGGCATCGGCGCGACGGTCAAGCGCCCCATGGTCATCGAGACCCCCGAGGGCACCGTCATCGGCGTCCGCGACATGACGTACCTGACCCTGTCCTACGACCACCGCCTGGTGGACGGCGCGGACGCGGCCCGGTACCTTTCGGCCGTCAAGGCGATCCTCGAAGCCGGCGAGTTCGAGGTCGAGCTCGGCCTGTAAGGTCCCGCGCGCAGCCCCTGCTGCCGCTAGGCGGCGCCCCCGTCCGGATCCGTCCGGGCGGGGGCGCCGTCGTTGTAACGAGCCTCACCCGGCGTCCCTGACCGGGAACGCATCGCAGCAGGCCACGACCGCCGTATTGTCTACGCATCAGGCCCTGCGTGCCCCTAACAGGAGTTGAAACGCCGATGATCACCCCACCCGTCGTGCACTCGCTGCGCGAGCAGATCCGCGAGCACATCGTGGAGGGGATCGTCAGCGGCCGCTGGAAGCCCGGCGAGCGGATCGTCGAGCGGCGGATCGCGGTCGAGCTGGAGGTCAGCCAGACGCCCGTGCGGGAGGCCCTGCGCGAGCTGGAGACGCTGCGGCTGATCGAGTCGGCGCCGAACAAGGGCGTCCGCGTACGGAACCTCTCCGCGGCCGACCTGGAGGAGATCTACCCGGTCCGGGCCGGTCTGGAGCAGATCGCGGCCGAGCTGGCCGCCCCGCGGCTGGCGGCCGACTGCACGGCCCTGGAGCCGCACGTGGCCGCCCTGTGGGAGGCGGACCGCAGCGAGGACGGCACGGCGCAGGTGCGGCACACCGTGGGCTTCCACCGCGAGATGGTGCGGGCCGCCGGGAACAGCGTGCTGCTGCACACCTGGGAGAGCCTGGGCATCGAGGTGTTCACGGCCCTGTCCATCCGCTGGCTGGGTACGGTCCAGAAGTCCTACGCGGAGGAGCACGAGGCCCTCGTGGCGGCCTTCCGCAGTCAGGATCCGGACATCGGACTGCTCGTGAAGCGGCACGTCCTGGGCTGCGCACCGCGCGCCTGAGCCCTTTTCGCGACGGACGAGCGGCCCGCCCCGGGCTCCCCCGGGCACCGCTTTTCCGTTGCATGGGAAACACCCTCTGACCTGCGGCTTTTAGCAGATCGTCAGAGATCTGCCAGGGCTCGCTCGTGCACTCGTCCCATGGGCACCGGGTGCCTGGATTCATGGCACCCGGTGCCGACTTTCGTCGTAGTGACATTTATTCGTCACTTTTATTTGATCGATCATCGATCAGCGCTTTACAGTCGACGCGGACCCCACCCGGGTTCATCGACCCTGTCCTGCCCGTCAGGGTGTTTGATCACCACCTCCTCTCCTTTGTCCGGAAGGCGGCGCACACCGATGTCCGACCCCGTAGGAAAGCTTCCGAGCGAGCTCGACCAGCTCCCGGACCGCGACACCGAGGAGACCGCCGAATGGGCGGCCTCCCTCGACGCCGTCGCACAGGCCGCCGGTACGCGCCGCGCCGAATACCTGCTCCGCCGCACCCTCCAGCACGCCGAGGCCGCCGGCCTCGCCCTGCCGAAGCTGCTGGAGACGGACTACGTCAACACCATCCCCACCGCCGCGGAGCCGGAGTTCCCCGGTGACGAGGCGATGGAAGCCAAGATCACCGCCTGGAACCGCTGGAACGCGGCCGCCATGGTGACCCGCGGCTCCAAGTACGGCGTCGGCGGCCACATCGCCACCTTCGCCTCCGCCGCGTGGCTCTACGAGACCGGCTTCCAGCACTTCTTCCGCGGGAAGGAGGCCGACGGATCGGGCGACCAGCTCTACATCCAGGGCCACGCCTCCCCCGGCATCTACGCCCGCGCCTTCCTCGACGGGCGCATCTCCGAGCAGCAGCTCGACAACTTCCGCCAGGAGTCCGGCGGCAACGGCCTGCCGTCCTACCCGCACCCGCGGCGCCTGCCGTGGCTGTGGGAGTTCCCCACGGTCTCCATGGGCCTCGGCCCGCTCTCCGCGATCTACCAGGCGCGTTTCAACCGCTACCTGCAGAACCGGAGCATCAAGGACACCGCGAACTCGCACGTCTGGGCCTTCCTGGGCGACGGCGAGATGGACGAGCCCGAGTCGACCGCCGCCCTGGCCCTCGCCTCCCGCGAGCGGCTCGACAACCTGACCTTCGTCATCAACTGCAACCTGCAGCGCCTCGACGGTCCGGTCCGCGCGAACTTCCGCGTCGTCCAGGAGCTGGAAGCCCAGTTCCGCGGCGCCGGCTGGAACGTCATCAAGTCCCTGTGGGGCTCCGCCTGGGACGAGCTCTTCCAGCTCGACACCACGGGCGCCCTGGTGCGCCGACTGCGCGAGGTACCGGACGCACAGTTCCAGACGTACGCGACCCGCGACGTGGCCTACATCCGCCAGCACTTCTTCGGCGCCAACGCCGAGCTCGTCGCCCTGGGCGGCCTGCTGTCCGACGCGAAGATCGCCGAGTGCTTCCACAGCTCCCGCGGCGGCCACGAGCCCCGCAAGGTCTACGCCGCGTACAAGGCCGCCCTGGAGCACAAGGGCGCGCCGACGGTCATCCTCGCGCAGACCGTCAAGGGCTACACGCTGGGTGCCGGGTTCGAGTCGAAGAACGCGAACCACCAGATGAAGAAGCTGACGATCGACGAGTTCAAGGACATGCGTGACCTCCTTGGCCTCCCGATCCCGGACAGCGCCTTCGCCGATGGCAAGGTCCCGTACGGCCACCCGGGCGCGAACAGCCCCGAGGTGCAGTACCTGAACGAGCGCCGTGCGGCCCTCGGCGGCCCCGCCCCGGCCCGCAAGGTCCACCACGTGGCCCTGCCCGCCCCGGCCGACCGCTCCTTCGCCCCGCTGATCAAGGGCTCCGGCAAGCAGGAGATGGCCACCACCATGGCCTTCGTCCGCCTCGTCAAGGACCTGATGCGGGACAAGGAGACCGGCAAGCGCTGGGTGCCGATCGTCCCCGACGAGGCCCGTACCTTCGGTATGGAGTCCCTCTTCCCGTCCGCCGGCATCTACTCGCCGCTGGGCCAGACGTACGAGCCGGTCGACCGCGACCAGCTGATGTACTACAAGGAAGCCAAGGACGGCCAGATCCTCAACGAGGGGATCACCGAGGCCGGCGCCATGGCCGACTTCATCGCCGCCTGCACGTCGTACGCGACGCACGGCGAGCCGATGATCCCGTTCTACATCTTCTACTCGATGTTCGGCTGGCAGCGCACCGCCGACCAGATGTGGCAGCTCGCCGACCAGCTCGGCAAGGGCTTCATCGTCGGCGCCACGGCCGGCCGCACCACCCTGACCGGTGAGGGCCTCCAGCACGCGGACGGCCACTCGCACCTGATCGCGTCCACGAACCCGGCGTCGCTCAACTACGACCCGGCCTTCGCGTACGAGATCGCGGTGATCGTCAAGGACGGTCTGCGCCGGATGTACGGCGAGAAGCCGGAAGACGTCTTCTACTACCTGACGGTCTACAACGAGCCGAAGCTCCAGCCGGCCATGCCCGAGGGCGTGGAGGAGGGCATCCTCAAGGGTCTGTACCGCTTCAACACCGCGGCCGACCTGGCGGAGGCGGCCCCGGCCGCCGACGCTCCCAAGATCCAGCTGATGGCCTCCGGCACGGCGATCCACTGGGTCCTGGAGGCGCAGAAGCTGCTCGCCGCCGACTGGAACGTGGCCGCCGACGTCTGGTCCGCCACCTCCTGGGGCGAGCTGCGCCGCGAGGCGCTGGAGTGCGACGAGGCGCTGCTGCGCGGCGAGGAGCGCACCCCGTACGTCACCCGCGTGCTCGACGGCGCACCCGGCCCGGTCCTGGCCGTCTCCGACTGGATGCGCCAGGTCCCGGACCAGATCAGCCAGTGGGTCCCGCAGGACTACACCTCGCTGGGCACGGACGGCTTCGGCCTGTCCGACACCCGCGAGGGCGCCCGCCGCCACTTCGGCGTCGACGCCCAGTCGATCGTGGTGGCCTCGCTGGCCCAGCTCGCCCGTCGCGGCGAGGTCCCGGCGTCCGCCATCAAGGAGGCCCGGGAGCGCTACGGCCTGTAGGCCCGAGCCCGTCCGACCGTGAGGCGGCCCGTCCCTTCGGGGGCGGGCCGCCTCACGGCGTTCACCGCTGCTGCTGCATCCCGTCCTCGGCGTCGCCGCGCTCTCGTCTCAGCTCCTCCATCACTTCTTCGACGGCGGCCCAGCGGCCGGGGGGCTCCACTGGCCCGCCGTCGGACGCGCCGCGGATGCGGTCGGCCTCCGCGTACGCGCCGGCGACGATGTCCTCGGCCCGGCGCTGCGCGATCTCCACGGTCCGGCGGGCCCCGTACTCGGCGGCCGTACGCAGCTTCTCTGCCTCCAGGCTCAGCTGCTCCGCCCGGTGCTCGATCTCCGCCAGGCGCTTCTGGGCCTTCGCCTGACGGGCGGCCAGGTCGAGCTCGGACTGCTCGCGCCTCTTCGCCAGGTCGGTCTCGAATGCGCGGGCGGCCTGGACGGCCTTGGCGCGGGTCTCCTCGAACAGGGCGTCGGCCTCCTCGCGCTTGGCGGCCGCGTCCCTCTGGGCGGCGGCCCGGGCGGCCATCGCGTCGCGCGAGGCCCGCTCCCGCAGCTCGGCGATCTCCCGCTCGGCCTCGGCGCGCATCCGGGCCACCTCCGCGGCGCCGTCCGGTGCGGTGACGGGCGGCTGGTACGGGGGCTGCCGGTACCCGGCCAGGAGCCGGTCCGTCTCGCGTACGACGGTGGCCGCGTCGGGCGGGCGGTGTGCCGGGTCCTTGGCCAGGAGGTGCATCACCAGGTCGGTGAGGCCGACGGGGGCCCTGCCCGCGGGAAGCGGGCGGGGCTGCTCGTGCACCTGGCGGTAGAGCAGCGCGTACGGCTCGGCGCTCGTGAAGGGCGGGCGCCCGGCGAGGCCCTCGTAGAGCAGACAGCCCAGGCTGTAGAGGTCCGCGCGGTGGTCGATGGCGGAATCACCCCGGCACTGTTCGGGGGACATGTACGCGAAGGTGCCCATGGCGGTGCCGGTGACGGTGAGGTCCGAGACCCGCAGGGTCTCGGCGAGGATCTTCGCGAGCCCGAAGTCCAGGACCTTGATCACACCGGCACCGGTGAGCATCACGTTCCCCGGTTTGACGTCGCGGTGGACGATGCCGCGTCCGTGCGCCGCGGACAGGGCGGCGGCGATCTGGCCGGCCCAGTTCGCGATGTCGTACCAGGGCACGGGCCGGGGATCGCGGAAGAGCTGCGCCAGCGTGCTGCCGTCGAGGAGTTCCATCACCAGGTAGAGCAGCCGGCGGCCCGCGAGGACGGTCTCGCCGCAGTCGTGGACGGTCACCGTGTGGTGGTGCGGGAGGTTGGCCGCGGAGCGGACCTCGTGCGTGAACCGCCGTTCCACCTGGCTCGCGTCCATGCCCGGAACGGTCCGGACGAGTTTGGCGGCGACCGGCCTCATCATCCGTACGTCCAGGGCGCTCCACACCTCGCCCATGCCGCCTTCGCCGAGCCGTTCCTCCAGCCGGTAACGGCCCTCGATCAGTTCCCCCCGCATCCCGCGCCCCTCTCGCCGTCGCGCCCGCCCCTTCGCTCCGAGTATGCGTCCGCCCGGGGACGGACACCGGCCTTTGGCCGTATGAGCGGTGGCGGCGCGGGGGTGGACCCGTGATGCTGGAGCGGTGATGGACGAGACGGAGTTCTGGGAGATCGTCGACCGTACCCGCGAGGCCGCCGAGGGCGACCCCGAGGAGCATGCCGAGCTGCTCGTGGAACGGCTCGCGCAGCTCGACCCCGACTCCGTGCTGGACTTCGCGCGGCACTTCGAGTCCCGCTACAACCGGGCGTACACCTGGGACCTGTGGGGCGCGGCGTGGGTGCTGCTCGACGGGGCGAGCGACGACGCGTTCGACTACTTCCGGTGCTGGCTGATCGGGCAGGGCCGGGAGGTCTTCGAGGGGGCGGTCCACGAGCCGGACCAGCTGGCGGAGCTGCTGGTCGAGTTCGACGAGGAGATCGACGGGGACGGCGAGGAGCTGGGGTATTCGGCCGACGAGGCGTACGAGCAGCTGACGGGAGCGGTGGCGCCGGACCTGGGGATCGCGTTGCAGGCGGCGGAGCCGGAGGGCGCTGCGCTGGACTTCGAGGACGAAGCCGTGCTGGCGGAGCGCTTCCCCCGGCTGTGGGACCGCTTCAGGGCCTGAGGCGGCCCGGGGCCGGGCCGCCTCTGCCTGGTGTGGGCGTCAGTCCAGGGTGCCGAGCGGGATGTCGACGTAGGACTCGGCTCCCTGCGGGGAGCCGATGTCGATGGTGGACACCTGCATGGTGGTGTTGGCCGCGGCGAAGAACGGGTCGTGGGTGTCGATGATCAGCTGGAGCCGGCGGCCCTTGGCCAGCGCGTAGTGGGCGGGCTGGAGGGCGAAGGTCACCGTGGTGGCCTTGCCCGCCTGCCCGTCGGTGAGGGTGTAGGGGGCGTGGGTGATGATGGCGGCCCTCCCGGTGGCCGGGTCACAGTCCATCAGGTAGGCCACGATCATGGCGTTCGGCTGCTGCGGCTTCAGCGTCACCCGCACCTCCAGGTCGCCCTGGACGCGCATGGCCCGCTCCAGCGGTGCGCTGGTCCAGACCGCCGCGAGGCCGCGGTCGATCTCGTCCGTCTTGTAGACGTGCGGCAGGCCCATGCGCTCGGCCAGGCCGGTCTGGACCAGCTTGGGAGCGACCACGGCCTCAGTGCCCTTGCCGGTGGCCTTGACGGAGCGGGACCAGCCCGGCTGCGGCGCGCCCTCGGACATCCGCCCGTCGCGCTCGCCGGCGGCGGCCTCCGCGAGGTGGAACCGCTTGCGCGGCAGGGCGTAGCTCTCCCAGTCGGGGTGGCGGAGGTCGGACAGGAGGTTGTGCATGTACTCCGAGCGGACGTCGAACCCCGGCTCGCGTCCGTCGCCGGCGGTGCCGCCGAGGTGGTGGTCCATCCACCGGTAGGCCATCTCGGTGGGCTTGGAGAGGAGGCCGGCCAGGCCGGGGAGCTCGCCGTTGCCGTGGTCGCCGACCTGGACGAGCAGCGACTTGGGCCCCGTCAGCCGGGTGAAGAGGTCGACGACCGCGGGGACCGAGAAGATCGTCTCGTGCCAGGCGGTGGTCATCAGGATCGGCGTCGCGGCGTCGTTGTACGCGTCCAGGTAGTGCCTGGGCGACCTGAGCCGGGCGAACTCCCGGACCTCGTCGTCGACGGTGTTGCCGCGGATCTTCTCGATGATGGCCAGGAACTCCTTCGAGCACCGGTCCTCGCCGAACAGTGCCACGAGCGCCTCGAAGGCCTTCAGGTGGCGGGTGCCGTTCTCGTACAGGGAGGCGAAGAGGTCTCCCCAGGCGCTGGTGCCGGCCACGGCCTTGATCCGCTGGTCCTTCGCGGCCGCGAGCAGGCTCGTGCCGGCGCCGTAGGAGGAGCCGAAGAAGCCGATCCGGTCCGGATCCACGCCCTCGACCTGGATCAGCGCGTTGACGACCTCGGTGGCATCGGCCACGTCCTGCGGGCCGGCGACCTGGATCTCTCCGCCGGACTCGGCCAGGCCGCGCTGACTATAGGCCAGGACGGCGTAGCCGCCGAGGGCCCAGCGCGGGAACATGCCGAGGTAGGCCCGGTGTCCGATGCCGATGAGCGGGGCGGGCAGCACGACCGCCGGACAGGTCTGTCCGGGCGCGAGGTTGCGCGGGACGCTCAGCGCCGCGTCGAGTAACGTCCCGTCCGCCATGGCGATCGAGAGCTCCCTGTACTCGGCGACCTCCGCGTACGTCTCGTAGGTGTCGGCCAGGCCCCACTGGTCCAGGCGCCCGATCCGGCGCGGCGACGGGTCCGACAACGCCTCGCGGATCGCTTCCAGCCTGGCCAGGTCTTCGGGGTTGAGCGCGAACGGGGTCTCGGGGGTGCCGTCAACCGACATGGATGTGCCCGCCTTCCGGGACAGGGGTGATGACGAAGAGCCGGACACATGTTCTCCCCGCCGTGATCACCCCGGTGCAGCGTCCGGCGCCGATCACCCGAACGGGTGTACGGCGTCGCTCAAACCCCCGGCCGTGCGACCGGCCGGACCTTGGCCGAGAACGGTAGGGACGGGACGGGGCGGTCCGCCGCATCGGCAGACCGCCCCGCCGGGCCAGGCGTCCGGGAAGGAGCGGCCTAGTAGTGCGTGCCGCCGTCGATGCGGATCTCGGTGCCGGTGATGAAGGAGCCGTCCTCGGATCCGAGCATGGCGACGACGCCGGCGACGGCCTGCGGGCCGGCGAAGCCCTGGCCGAGGGCGGGGGCGAGCTTGGTGAACAGGCTCCAGTCGGTGTCCTCGGGCAGGCCCGGTCCGGTGCCGGTGGTCATGCCGGACTCGATGGAGCCGGGGGCCACGGAGACGAAGCGCAGGCCCTGCTTGCTGTACTCGGCGGCCAGCGCGTGGGTCATGGACTGGATGCCGCCCTTGCTGGCCGCGTAGGCGGACATGTAGGGGTGGGCGAAGGTCGCCGAGGTGGAGCTGAAGTTCACGACGACGGGCTGCTCGCCCGCGAGCAGCGCGGGGAGCGACTCGCGGATCATCAGGAAGGTGCCGGTCAGGTTGACGGCGATGATCCTGTTCCAGAAGTCGAGCGTGGTCT
The DNA here is from genome assembly GCF_041862025.1 of Streptomyces sp. AB3(2024). Classification (NCBI taxonomy): domain Bacteria; kingdom Bacillati; phylum Actinomycetota; class Actinomycetes; order Kitasatosporales; family Streptomycetaceae; genus Streptomyces; species Streptomyces sp. AB3(2024). The sequence continues at coordinate 15,306 of NZ_JBGWAB010000121.1, read as the reverse complement.
GGTGGGTGTGCGAGGAGCGCAGGATGCCCGCCGCGTTGACCAGGACGTCGATGCCGGTGAGGGCGTCCACGGCGGCGGCCACGCCGGCCTGGACGGCGGCCTCGTCGGATATGTCCAGGATCGCGGTGGTCAGCCGGTCGGCGTGGCCGTCGGCTGCGGCCTGCTCGGCGGTGGCCTTGAGACCGGCTTCGCTGACGTCCACGGCGTGGACGCGGCCGCCCTCGGCGAGAATGCGGTGGACGGTGGCCTGGCCGATGCCGGAGCCGCCGCCGGTGATGAGGACGCGTCGTCCTTCGTAACGGTTCATGGGGTGAGCGTACCGACCAGATGGCACGTTTTGCCACCCTGTCATTGAATGCAGTCACTGGACGTGCCGGACGGTACGCTTCACCCGTGAGATCTCCCCGTCCGTACTCCCCCCAGAGCGGCCCCGGAACCCCGTCGCTGACCGAGCGCCGCAAGGCCGCCACCCAGCTCGACATCGCCCGCGCCGCCTGCGAGCTCTTCGCAGAACACGGTCCCGACGGCACCACCGCCGAGGACATCGCCCACCGCGCCGGCGTGGCACTGCGTACGTTCTACCGCTACTTCCGCAACAAGCAGGAGGCCGTGGCCCCGCTGCTCGCGGGCGGCGGCGACGCCTGGCGCGCACTGCTCGCCGAGGAGGACCCCGGCACCCCCCTCGCACAGGCTCTGGAGCGCGCGGTGCGTCGTGCGCTGAGCGACTCGCAGGCGGTGGAGGAGGGCCTGGAGGTCACCCGCGGCCTGCTGCGGGCCGCGGCCTCCGACGAGGCCCTGCGGGCCGTCTGGTACCGCGTGAACCAGGAGTCGGAGGAGCGTCTGGTCCCGGTGATGGCCCGGCTGGCCGGACCGGGGGCGGACGCGATGTCGGTACGCCTGCTCGCCGCGGCCTCCACGGACGCGATCCGCGTCGCCCTGGAGGTCTGGTCCGCCTCGGACGCCCCCGTGTCGGGCCCCGGCTCCCCCGCCGACCTGGCGGTGCGCTGCCTGACGGAGCTGACCGGCGCGATGCCCCTGCTCCGCTGAGGTTCGCGGAGCAGGGGCATCGAGGCAGATCCGGCAGCAGGTCAGCGCCAGCCTCCCCAGTCACCGTCGTGGTTCCAGCCGGAGTCGTGCCGGCCGCCCCAGTCGTTGTCGTTCCAGTGACCGTTCCCGCCGCAGTCGTCGTCGTTCCAGTTGCCGTTGCCGTTGCCGTTGCCCCAGTCGTTGTGGTTCCAGCGGGCGTGGCTCCCGCGCGAGTCCCAGCCACCACTGTGGTCGTGGGCGGACGCGCTGGTGAGCGGCAGCAGACCGAGGGTGAGACCCGCGGCCCCCGCGACGACGACTCCGATGATCCTACGGCGCATTTCCATGCACCTCCGAACATGTCTCGCTTATCGGGCTTTTAGGTACCGTTCCACCGTGGCTCCGACCACTCGGGCTGTCAAAAGCAGAAGGCCCCCCACCGCTCTCCGGGAGAGCGGTGGGGGGCCTTCCAACAGGCACGATGCCGGGTTTCGAAAAGATCCCGGCGGTGTCCCGGCTTAGAGGTCGAAGTAGAGCTCGAACTCGTGCGGGTGCGGGCGCAGCGCGATCGGGGCGATCTCGTGCGTGCGCTTGTAGTCGATCCAGGTCTCGATCAGGTCCGGGGTGAAGACACCGCCGGCCAGGAGGTACTCGTGGTCCGCCTCCAGGGCCTTGAGCACGTCCTCCAGGCTGGTCGGGACCTGCGGGACGCTCGCGTGCTCGTCGGGCGAGAGCTCGTAGAGGTCCTTGTCGATCGGCTCCATCGGCTCGATCTTGTTCTTGACACCGTCGAGGCCCGCGAGGAGCAGCGCCGCGAAGGCGAGGTACGGGTTGGACGACGGGTCCGGGGCGCGGAACTCGACGCGCTTGGCCTTCGGGTTCGAGCCCGTGATCGGGATGCGCATGGCGGCGGAGCGGTTGCGCTGCGAGTACACCATGTTGACCGGCGCCTCGAAGCCCGGCACCAGGCGGTGGTACGAGTTCACGGTCGGGTTGGTGAACGCCAGCAGCGACGGGGCGTGCTTGAGGATGCCGCCGATGTAGTAGCGCGCGGTGTCCGACAGGCCCGCGTAGCCGGCCTCGTCGTAGAACAGCGGCTCGCCGTTCGCCCACAGCGACTGGTGCACGTGCATGCCCGAGCCGTTGTCACCGAAGATCGGCTTCGGCATGAAGGTCGCGGTCTTGCCGTTGCGCCAGGCGACGTTCTTCACGATGTACTTGAAGAGCATCAGGTCGTCGGCCGCGGCGAGCAGCGTGTTGAACTTGTAGTTGATCTCGGCCTGGCCACCGGTGCCGACCTCGTGGTGCTGGCGCTCGACCTGGAGGCCCTGGGCGTCCAGTTCGAGGGAGATCTCGGCGCGCAGGTCGGCGAAGTGGTCGACCGGGGCTACGGGGAAGTAACCACCCTTGTAGCGGACCTTGTAACCACGGTTGTTCTCCTCGGAGCCCGTGTTCCAGGCGCCGGCCTCGGAGTCGATGTGGTAGAAGCCCTCGTTGGCCGAGGTCGCGAAGCGCACGCTGTCGAACACGTAGAACTCGGCCTCGGGGCCGAAGAACGCGGTGTCGGCGATGCCGGTGGAGGCGAGGTAGGCCTCGGCCTTCTTGGCGATGTTGCGCGGGTCGCGGCTGTACGCCTCACCCGTGATCGGGTCGTGGATGAAGAAGTTGATGTTGAGCGTCTTGTCCTTGCGGAACGGGTCCAGGCGCGCGGTGGTGATGTCGGCCCGCAGAGCCATGTCGGACTCGTGGATCGCCTGGAAGCCGCGGATCGAGGATCCGTCGAAGGCGAGTTCCTCCGCCGGGTCGAACGCTCGCGCCGGGATGGTGAAGTGCTGCATCACACCGGGCAGGTCGCAGAAGCGGACGTCAACGAACTTGACGTCGTTCTCCTCGATGTACTGCTTCACTTCGTCGGCGTTCTTGAACATCCAACTCCTCCTACTCCCGGTCCCCGGGGCAGGGACGGGCTTTTATAGCTCGTGGTGCGTCAGTGCGGTGCCGCACGCTGACCCGACCATAAGCAGACGGGATTTCCCAAGCATGACCCATTTGTTTCGCACAAGTTAACCAGGGTCCCGTCCAGGGGCCGTCGAACGCCACCGGTACCGTGGTGGAGTGGACAACAGGCAAGCAATCGGATCCTGGCTCTCCGGCCCCCGCGCGACCGCCGAGGAGATGGGCGTCGACTTCGGCCATCCGGGCGAACGGCTCGGCCTGCCCCGGTCGGGGCCCGGCTCCGTGGCCCGCTTCGGACGCCGGCTCGGCGCCGTCTTGATCGACTGGCTCGGCTGCCAGCTCATCGCATACGGACTGATCACGCACGGGAACCTGCAGGCCGCGGGCAACTGGACGCTGGGGCTCTTCGTGGTCCTGTCGATCCTGACCGTGGGCACCGTGGGATTCACCCCCGGGAAGCGGATCCTCGGCCTCCGGGTCATCGGGCAGGACGGCGGCCGCCTCGGCGTCCTCCGCGTGGTGGTCCGCACCCTGCTCCTGGCCCTCGTCATCCCGGCGCTGGTCTGGGACCGGGACGGACGCGGACTGCACGACCGGCTGGCCGGCGCGGTCCAGGTCCGGATCTGACGGTCCTGACACGAGGACACGGCGACACGGCGACACGACACAGGGGCGCCCCCGGCCTGACGGCTCGGGGGCGCCCCTGTGTGATGTATACGAAGAGCGGGTCAGCGCATCTTTCCGCCGCGCGGCATCCGCATGCCCTTGGGCATCGGACCCTTCGGCACGGGCATGTTGCTCATGAGGTCGCCCATGGCCCGGAGCTTGTCGTTGACCTGGGTGATCTGCGGGCCGGTCAGGACGCGCGGCAGCTTCAGCAGCGTCGTGCGGACCTTCTTGAGCGGCACCTCGCCCTCGCCGGTGCCGACGATGAAGTCGTGGACCGGGATGTCGGGCATGATCCGGGCCAGCTTCTTCTTCTCGGCCGCGAGCAGGGCCTTCACCCGGTTCGGGTTGCCCTCCGCGATCAGGACCACGCCCGCCTTGCCGACCGCCCGGTGGACGATGTCCTGGTTGCGGTTCATCGCGACGGCCGGGGTGGTCGTCCAGCCCCGTCCCACGTTGTCCAGTACGGCCGCGGCGGCGCCCGGCTGGCCCTCCATCTGCCCGAAGGCAGCCCGCTCGGCCCGTCGCCCGAAGACGATCGCCATCGCGAGGAACGCCACCAGGAAGCCCAGGATGCCCAGGTAGACCGGGTGGCCGATCAGGAAGCCGATCGCAAGAAAGACACCGAAGGTGACGATTCCCACGCCCGCGACGATCAGACCGACCTTCGGGTCGGCCTTGCGCGTCATCTTGTACGTCAGGGCGATCTGCTTCAGTCGCCCGGGGTTCGCAGCAGTCTCTGCGTTTGACTTCCTCGCCATAAACCGAAGTTTACGTGGCCTGCGGGGTCCGGGTCGCCGCGGCCTCAAGTACGTGTTCGGTTTCGACCCTGTCCTTGGCCCTGCGGCGGTCCTCCAGGACGGCCGTCCAGGCGTTCCTGCGGGCACCGCTCATGAGCAGCGACTCGATGCCGCGGAAGGCCTCGGTGAAGGACGGGATGGCAATGGCGCGTACTGGCGCGGCCTGCATGATGTCGGACCCTCTCTCGGTGCTCACGTCGATGGGGTGGCGTGCGGTGTGTGCGGTGCGTGGATCCAGCGTCACTGACTGGTGTTACCAGGGCGTGACCGGTCGGTCAAATGTGATTGACACGTTGCAAACGCCGACGCGGCCCGCCGGGCTCCTCCGAAAGAGCCTAGGGGCCGCGTCACTGCGGTGTTACCCGTTGGTAAGTAATTGTGCGTGACCTCACACGCACACGCGGTCAGATTTCAGACCGCCGCGCGCTTCTCCATCGCCTGGCCGTACAGACGGCCCGCGCGGTACGACGAACGGACCAGGGGCCCGGACATCACGCCGGAGAAGCCGATCTCCTCGGCCTCCTTCGCCAGCTCGACGAACTCGGCCGGCTTCACCCAGCGCTCCACGGGGTGGTGCCGCGGCGAGGGCCGCAGGTACTGGGTGATGGTGATGAGCTCGCAGCCGGCCTCGTGGAGCTCCTTCAGCGCCTGCGAGACCTCCTCGCGCTCCTCGCCCATGCCCAGGATCAGGTTGGACTTGGTGACGAGGCCGTAGGCGCGGGCCTGCCGGATCACGTCGAGCGAGCGCTCGTAGCGGAAGCCGGGGCGGATTCGCTTGAAGATGCGCGGCACGGTCTCGACGTTGTGCGCGAAGACCTCGGGGCGGGAGGCGAAGACCTCCTCCAGCAGCTCCGGGACCGCGTTGAAGTCGGGGGCCAGCAGCTCGACCTTGGTGTGGCCGCCCTCGCGGCCCGCCGTCTGCTGGTGGATCTGGCGCACGGTCTCCGCGTAGAGCCAGGCACCGCCGTCCGCCAGGTCGTCGCGGGCGACGCCGGTGATGGTGGCGTAGTTCAGGTCCATCGTGACGACGGACTCGCCGACGCGGCGCGGCTCGTCGCGGTCGAGGGCCTCGGGCTTGCCCGTGTCGATCTGGCAGAAGTCACAGCGCCGGGTGCACTGGTCGCCACCGATGAGGAAGGTGGCCTCGCGGTCCTCCCAGCATTCGTAGATGTTCGGACAGCCGGCTTCCTGGCACACCGTGTGCAGTCCTTCGCCCTTCACCAGGGCCTGCATCTTCGTGTACTCGGGACCCATCTTCGCCCGGGTCTTGATCCACTCGGGCTTGCGCTCGATGGGCGTCTGGGCGTTACGGACCTCGAGGCGCAGCATCTTGCGTCCGTCGGGTGCGACTGCGGACACGACCGGCTCCCTGTGACTTCGATTCTTCGGCGCCCACCAGGGTACGCCCGTAATTTCGTACGCTCTTACGTCGGCCAACCGGGTGTCGGCCGGACGCATTCCCCCCGGCGGTCAGCCGACGGCGGGCTCGATCTCGCGCGGCTTCAGCTCGGCCTGCTCCAGCACGTCCTTCAGGTGCCGTTCGACGACCGGCAGCACCTCGGCGATGGTGATCTCGCGGCCCAGCTCGTAGGAGAGCGAGGTCACACCGGCGTCCCGGATCCCGCAGGGGATGATCCGGTCGAACCAGGTGGCGTCCGGGTTCACGTTCAGGGAGAAGCCGTGCATCGTGACGCCCTTGGCGACGCGGATGCCGATGGCGGCGAGCTTGCGGTCCTCGCGGCGCTGCCCGGCGTTGGACGGGGCGTACTCGGGGCCGTTGAGGCGGGCGTCGAACTCGTCGTCGCCGATGCGGGGGTCGAAGTCGAGGGAGAGCCCGCCTATCGCGGGACGCTGCTCCACGGGGTCGCCGAGCACCCAGACGCCCGAGCGGCCCTCGACCCGCGTGGTCTCCAGGCCGAACTCGGCCGCGGTGCGGATGAGGGCGTCCTCCAGGCGGCGGACGTGCGCGACCACGTCGACCGGGCGGGGCAGCTTCATGATCGGGTAACCGACCAGCTGGCCCGGACCGTGCCAGGTGATCTTGCCGCCGCGGTCCACGTCGATGACCGGGGTGCCGTCCAGCGGCCGCTCGCTCGGGTCGGTGCGCCGGCCGGCCGTGTACACCGGCAGGTGCTCCACGAGCAGGCAGGTGTCCTCGACCTCGTCCGCGAAGCGGGCGGCGTGGACGCGCCGCTGCTCGTCCCAGGCCTCGGTGTACTCGACGGATTCCGGCCCGAAGCCCAGATGGACAAACCGAAGCTCAGTCACCGCAGCGCCTCCTCGTTGAACCTGCTGTGTGCACGCGATCGCACCAGGCCAAGAGTACGGCGACCCGTGCGCGCCCCTTCAGGCCCCCGGGTCCCCGGCCCCCGGCGGCGGGCCGGGCAGCTGCCGGGGGCGCCTGCGCCCGGCGGGCGGGCGGTCCGGGTCCTCGTCCGCCCTCGGCAGCCGGCGGTGGCCCTCGGAGTGGTCGTTCACCCAGCCGCACACCCCGCACGCGTACCGGCCGTCCAGTCCCGCGATGTACGTACCGCACCGGCGGCACTCCGCCTCGGTGAGCTCGGGGGCGGGGAGCGGGGCGGTGGAGTCCGTGTACATGTCGGGGGCATGTGCCCCGGGGGGCCGGCGGGTCATGGGGCGCAGCGTACGCGGACAGCGGGGACCGACCCGTAAAGGGCCCTCCTCATTCGGCACACGATCGGATGAATGTGGGACAGAGAGGGCGGCAAGAGCGGACTTGGCCGCTACATTCACGCCGTTCAAGGGCCGGGACTCCGGTCCGTCACGTCAGGAAACCGTGGAGCCGATGACGGAACGACCTGCCCAGCGCGTCCCCAACCGGCAGCTCGCGGCGCTGATCGCGGAAGCCGGGTTCTCCAACGCCGGGCTCGCCCGCCGCGTCGACCAGCTGGGCCTGGAACACGGTCTGGACCTTCGCTACGACAAGACGTCCGTGACCCGCTGGCTGCGCGGCCAGCAGCCCCGCGGCACCACCCCGGCACTCATCGCCGAGGTCTTCACCCGGCGCCTGGGCCGCCGGCTGTCCGCCCAGGACCTGGGGCTGGACGCCTGCGCGCCCGTGTACGCGGGACTGGAGTTCGCGGCCACCCCCGAGGAGGCCGTGGACATCGCGAGCGGGCTCTGGCGCAAGGACTCCGGCTCGCACGCCGAGCTCCGCAAGATCGCCTTCACCCCGGCCGGACTCGTGGTGCCCAGCCGCGACTGGCTCATCGGCCGCGCCGACGAACGGGTGGGGCGCGGCGTGGACCCCGCGGCGAACCGCGTCCCGGCGCAGGGCCGCCCTTCCGTCCCCCGCCAGCGCCAGATCGACCGCGGCCCCGGGCAGCGCGTGACCGGCGGGGACATCGCCGCGCTGCGGTCGGTGAGCGAGCTGTTCCGGACCCTGGACCACGCCTACGGCGGCGGCCACGCCCGGCAGGCCCTCGTGCGCTACCTGGAGCACGAGGCCGAGCCGATGCTGCGCGGCACCTACGGCGAGAGCACCGGGCGGCGGCTGTTCGCGGCCGCCGCCGACCTGACCCGGCTCGCGGGCTGGACCTCGTACGACATCGCCGCGCACGGACTGGCGCAGCGCTACTTCGTGCAGGCGCTGCGCCTGGCCCAGGCCGCCGGGGACCGGTCGTACGGGGCCTACGTGCTGGTGACGATGAGCCGGCAGGCGGTCTACCTCGGGCACGGCCGGGAAGCGGTGCAGCTGGCCAGGGTCGCCCAGCAGGGCGTGGGATCGGGCCCGCCCCCGGTCGTCCAGGCCCTGCTGCACGCGGCGGAGGCACGCGGGCACGCCGTCCTCGGTGAGGTGCGGGCGGCCACCGCCTCCCTGGTGCGGGCCGAGCGGGCACTGGGCGCGGGCCGGCCCGGCGACGACGTACCGCACTGGGCGCGGGCCTTCGACGAGGCCCAGCTCGCGGACGAGTTCGGGCACTGCCACCGGGACCTCCAGCAGTACCGTGCCTCGGCGCAGCACGCGGAGCGCTCGCTCCAGCTGCGGGCGCCCGGGTTCGCGCGTTCACGGCTGTTCTGCCGGGTGGTGCTGGCCACGGCGCGGCTGGGGCTGGGCGAGCTGGACCAGGCGTGCGCGCTGGGGGCGGAGGCGGCGCAGCAGGCCGGCGAGATGCGCTCGGTGCGCGCGGTGGAGTACGTACGGGACTTCGAGCGGCGGCTGGAGCCGTACCGGGACGCGTCGGCGGTGCGGAGCTACCGGGACCGGGTGGCGGCGATGTCCTGAACCCCCGCGGGCCGCGGGCCGGCCGGGCTGTGGGTGCCCGGCCGGCCTGCGGTGGTGTCCGTCGCGCCGGTCCTCTTCCGGCGGCCCCTTCCGGCGGCCCCTTCCTGCGGTCCCTTCCTGCGGTCCGCTCCCGGCGGTCCGCTCAGGCCGCCGCCGGCACCGCCGGTTCGGGGCGGACCGGGAGCGGGATGCCGAAGTCGCGGAGCAGGGCGGTGGCGGCGCGCCGGGCGGAGTGCAGGGCGCCGTCGACGGTGTTGGAGTCGCGGTGGTCCCCGCACACGTAGAGGCCGGCCAGCACCCGGACCGGGCGCCGCAGGTCGTACGGCGGGGGCATGGCGGGGACGGCCTCCGGGGTGTGGTGGACGGCCAGGAGCTCCCAGTCCCGGGTCGAGGTGTCGTAGAGCCGGGCCAGGCGGGAGGCGACCGTCCGGGCGGGCGGCGGCGGGCCGTGCACCGTGGTGGTGACCAGGCTCCGGCCGGCCGGGGCCCGGCCGGGGTCGACCGCGCTCATCACGGTGGTGTGGGCGAGGGGCCACTTGGGGTCCGCGTCCAGGAGCAGCGAGCCGTCCCAGGGCAGCGGGGCGGGGGTCGCGTGGTGGATGACGGTGACCTCGTGGAAGGCGGGCACCCGCAGTCCGGGCAGCAGGCCGGCGGCGGCCCGGGCGCCGGTGGCGAGGACGACGGACCGGCAGCCGAAGTCGCCGTGGTCCTCGGTGGTGACGAGGTTCGTCGCCACCGACCGCACGCGGACCCCGGTGCGCACGGTGCCGGGCGGCAGGCCGGCCGCCAGCAGGTCGGGCAGGGCGGCGGCGCCGCCCTCCGGGACGGCGAGCCGGCCGCGGGCGAAGGTGCGCAGGGCCAGGTCGGCGACGCGGCTGGAGGTGGTGAGCGCCGGGTCGCGCAGCAATGCGGCGAGCAAGGGCCGCAGGACCCCGTTCACGGTGCGCGGGGGCAGGCCGCGGGAGCCGAGGGCGGCGAGCGCGGTGCGCTCGGGCCGGGCGAGCAGCCGGTCCACGGGCAGCGCGGCGAGCCGGCCGAGGGCGGCGCTGAGCCGGGCCTGGTCGAGGGAGCCGCTGGCCAGTGCGCGGGCGGGGGTCAGCGCCGCTGCCCGCTGCTGCCGGCCGTCGGCGCCGTGCACCAGGACCCCGGGGGCGAAGGGGCGCAGGACGAGCCCCTCCAGGCCGGGGGTGCGGGCCGGTTCGGTGTACGAGGTGCTGAGGAGCTGGCCGACCCGGTCGAGCCGGAAGCCGTCGGCCGAGGCGGTGGCCATCCGGCCGCCGGGGTCGTCGGCGCTCTCCAGGACGCTGACCGTGACCCCCGCCGCGATCAGGTGGTGTGCGGCCGCGAGCCCTGAGACTCCGGCTCCTACGATGACGACGTCCGCATGGTGTGCGGCGTGGTGTGCGACATGGTGTGCGCTGCTGAGCACGTGCCCCTCCCCGAGGTCGGCGCGGCTGTGTGGGGTTCCTCCTTCCCCCAACGGGCTCCAGGAGAACCCCAGTCCGGTGGGGTATTGCGCACAACTCCGGTCGCATGACGGTCGCATGCGGGTCACGAACGGTCGCACATGGTCGCACGGTGCGCCTACGCCAGCGCTGCCCTGATCGACTCCTCGATCCCGGGGTGCCGGAAGGCGAAGCCCGACTCCAACAGGCGCGCGGGCAGCACGCGCTGACTGCCCAGCACGTCCCCGGCGAACTCCCCGAGCGCCAGGCGCATCACGGGGGCGGGCACGGCACACACCGTCGGGCGGTGCAGCACGCGGCCCATCGCGGCGGTGACCTCGCGGTTGGTCAGGGGGTGGGGAGCGGTGAGGTTCACGGGGCCGGTGAGGGCGGGGGTGTCGATGATGTGCCGCAGCGCGGCGATCTCGTCGTCCAGGGAGATGTACGACCAGTACTGGCGGCCGTTGCCGAGCCGGCCGCCGATGCCCGCGCGGAAGACGGGGAACAGCTTGCCCCAGGCCCCGCCGTCGGCCGCGACCACCAGCCCGGTACGGGCGAACACCGTCCGGATCCCGGCGGCGCGGGCGGGGGCGGCGGCGGCCTCCCAGTCCACGCAGACCGAGGGCAGGAAGCCGGTCCCGGCGGGGGCGCCCTCGTCGACGGGGCGGTCGCCGGTGTCGCCGTAGTAGCCGATGGCGGAGCCGCAGACCAGGACGGGCGGCGGGCTGCCGAGAGCGGCCACCGCGCGGGCGATCGCGGCCGTGCCGAGGACCCGGCTGTCGCGGATCTCCTTCTTGTACGCGGCCGTCCAGCGGTGGTCCCCGACGCCGGCCCCGGCCAGGTGCACGACGGCGTCGGCGCCTTCGAGACCGGCGGGGTCGACGTATCCGGCGCGGGGGTCCCAGCGCGCCTCACCGGGGGCGCCGGGCGCGCGGCGCACGAAGCGGACGGTGTCGTGGCCGTCGGCGTGGAGGGAGCGTACGAGGGCTTTGCCGATGAGTCCGGAGGATCCGGTGAGGGCGATACGCATGGCGCCAGTGTGCCGGTGCCCCGGCCGGGCGGGGGCGGGGGCACGGCCAAACCCAGCCCCGCCGGCGATCGAGGCGGCGGGGTCCGGTGGGGTCAGGCGGTGCCGAGCCAGGTGCCCACCGCGTAGGTGACGGCCATGGCGAGCGCGCCGCCCAGGACGTTGCGCAGGACCGCCCGCGGGACCGGGGCCCCGCCCAGCCGCGCGCTGACCACCCCGCACAGGGTGAGCGCGGCCAGCACGGCCGTCACCGTGACCGGCACCCGCCCGGACGGCCCCGGCAGGACGATCGCCGACAGCGGCAGCACCGCCCCCACCGTGAAGGCCACCAGGCTCGCGAACGCCGCGTGCCACGGGTTCGCCAGCTCGTCCGGCTCGATGCCGAGCTCCACCCGCGCGTGCGCCCGCAGCGCGTCCCGCTCCGTCAGCTGCTGCGCCGCCTCCCGGGCCACCGCGTGGTCCAGGCCCCGGTCCATCAGCATCCCGGTGAGTTCATCGAGCTCGGCCTCCGGCTCCTCCGCCAGTTCCCGCCGCTCCACCTCCAGCGCCGCCCGCTCGGAGTCCCGCTGCGAGCTCACCGACACGTACTCCCCCGCCGCCATCGACAGCGCCCCGGCCAGCAGGCCCGCCACCCCCGCCGTCAGGATCGCCGTGCGCGAGGTGGTCGCGCCGGCCACGCCCACGACCAGGCCGGCGGTCGAGATGATCCCGTCGTTGGCACCCAGCACCCCCGCCCGCAGCCAGTTCAGCCGGGTGCTGATGGCGGCACTCTGCGAATCCGTCACGGGACCACTGTCGCGGCCCGCGCCCGCCGGAGCCACCCGGCGTGCGCGCCCCCGGCGCCGGTACCAGGGTGGAGGAGTGAGACGCGGACGGGAGGACCTGGGCAGCCTGCACGGAGCGCCGCCACCGCGCTGGGCCCGGCTCGCGCCCGCGGTGGCCCTGGTGGTGCTCTGCTTCATCCAGTGGCTGACGCCCGGGACCGCCGAACTGGGCTACTTCCTGGCCGCCCTGCCCGCCGTGGCCGCCTTCTCCTACGGGGCCGGCGGCACCGCCGCCTTCGCCGTCGTGGTGCTGGTGCTCCTCGGGGTACCCGCGCTCGGCGTCGGGCACGCCCACAGCTCGGACCTGGCGACCGTGGCCACCGTCGGACTGCTCAGCGTGGTCATCGCCCTGGTGCGGCGGCGCCGGGACGCCCAGCTGGTGAGCGTCCGCACGGTCGCCGAGGCCGCCCAGATGGCGGTGCTGCCGCCGGTTCCCGAGCGGGTGGGCACAGTGCGCTGCGCCGCGCTCTACCGGGCGGCCCAGCGCGGCACGCTGGTCGGTGGCGACCTGTACGACGTACGGGCCGGACCGTACGGGGTGCGGGCGGTGGTGGCCGACGTGCAGGGGCACGGGCTGACTGCGGTCGGGACGGTCGTCGCCCTGCTCGGCGCCTTCCGGGAGGCGGTACTGGACGATCCGGAGCTGACCGGGGTCGCGGCCCGGCTGGACCGGCGGCTGACCGAGGACGCCGAGGCGGACTCCACCCCTCGCCCGGAGCTGTTCGCCACGGCGGTGCTGCTGGAGTTCCCGCCCGGACTGGACCTCGTGCGCATCGTGTCCTGCGGGCATCCCCCGGTACTGCTCCTGCGGGACTTCGAGGTCTCGGAGGTGAAAGCGGAACCAGGACCTCCGCTGGGCCTGGGGCTGACCGGGCCGAACCTCCCGCCGCCGGTGACCGAGCTCCCCCTGCTGCCCGGCGACCGGCTCCTCGCACACACGGACGGGGTCACCGAGGCCCGCGACGCGACCGGGTGCTTCTACCCGCTGGCCACCCGCCTGCCGGTGCTGGCCGCCGACCCCGCCGGCCTGGTCCCGGCCGTGTGGCGGGACCTGGAGGCCTTCACCCGGGGCGGCCCGGGCGACGACGTGGCCCTTCTGATGCTGTCGCCCGAAAGGCGGTTGCCCGGTGGCCCGCCGGGTCCCTAGATTCACCGGACATGCACTGTGCGTAGTCAGAGACCACGTTCGGTAGCGACACCGTCCCGACGTCCGTGGGAGTCGCCATGTCCATGCTGCTCATCAGAGGAACCTTCCGCGCGACGGGCTCCAAACCGGACGGCGACACGATCCCCTTCACCCCGGACGACGTGGCCGACTGGAAGCGCGTACCGGGGGACCGCAAGGTCCTGCCCAAGGCCGACGGCCGCGCCTCCATCCGGCTGGAGGCCATCGACGCGCTGGAGACCCACTACGGCGACGACGACTCCGGGGTGCAGCACCAGCCCCTGGACCTGGCCCACCGGGCCGCGGACGAGCTGCTGACCTGGCTCGGCTTCACCCAGTTCGTCCGCGACGACCGGGAGACGATCACCAGCACCACCCCCGACACCGTGCCCGGCTTCATCCTCACCGGCGGCGCCGACATCTTCGGCCGGTGCGTGGCCCTGGTCGGCCGCAAGATCCCGCCCGTCTTCAACGGCTACGAGATCGAGGTCGACGAGAGGCAGCTGAGGAACACCGCCAACCACCACCTGGTCAGCCTCGGCCTGGCCTACCCGACCTTCTACACCGGCTTCCCCGACCACCTGCGCGCCTCCCTCACCCTCGCGGCGCAGGCGGCGAGGAGCTCCACCCCCAAGAAGGGCGTGTGGGACCGGGACCGGACGACCGACGGGGCCGAGGTCACCGGGATGTCCTCCCTCACGGCCGACACCGGGGCGGTGATCCTCCCGAAGCTGTTCCGCCGGCTGAAGGACTACCTGGACCTCAACCCGGCGGCCCCCACCCTCGGCTGCTTCCGCGCCTACCTGGCCGGGGCCGCGGACCGGTTCTACCTCCAGGGACAGCCGGAGCCGCTCACCGGCCTGCACCGCATCGTCGAGGTCGATACCGCCCTGCAGACCGTGAAGATGACCCACCCGGTCGAGGACATCACCTTCGACGAGAAGTGAGCGGTCCGGCCGGACCGCCGGGACGGAGAGCCCCGGCGGGCCGGCCGGCCGTCACATCAGGACGTCAGGACGGCAGGACGGCAGCACATCAGTTGTGGGCGGTGATGAAGGCCCGGACCATCCTGCAGGTGAGGTTGGACGGCCGGTGGATACCCACCCGCACCGCCATCGTCCGTATCTTGCGGTTGGTGGCGCGCTTGGCGTCGTACGTCCCCGTGTCGAGCAGGGAAATCGCCAGCCGCATCGCCTTCAGGCGGCGGTTGTGGCTCTCGTACCACTCGCGGGGCAAGCCCGCCGGCAGCGGCTTCTTCTTGGGCATCACAATGATCGCGGCAGCGGCCATCTACAGCCTCCCAAACGGTAGTTGGCTTCCTGTCGTGCTCCCTCGATTTTACCGGGGGGCACTGACAAAAGCCCCTGGCCAGACGGAGTCTGACTACCCTGATGCGCATGGAGATCTGGATCAATCCCGCCTGCTCGAAGTGCCGCAGCGCACTGACCCTGCTGGACGCGGAGGGCGCCGAGTACACCGTGCGCCGGTACCTGGAGGACGTACCGTCCGAGGCCGAGATCCGCGAGGTGCTGGGGCGCCTCGGCCTGGAGCCGTGGGACATCACGCGCACCTCCGACCCCCTCGCGAAGGAGACCGGCGTACGGGACCTGCCGCGCGAGGCGACGGAACCGGCCCGACAGGCCTGGATCGCCCACCTGGCGGCCCACCCGAAGCTCATCCAGCGCCCGATCATCACCGCCGAGGACGGCACCGCCCTGATCGCCCGCTCGGACGAAGCCGTCCACGAGGCCCTGTCGCGGAGGGGATAGAGGGGGCGGGGTCAGGGTCGGGGTCGGGGTGGAGCGGGGTCGGGGGACGGCGGGACTCGACCTGGTCGGTGTCAGGGAGGGCTTGGGGGTTTCCCGTCAGTCTCACTGCCCTTCCGTGTCGGGCCGGGTCAAGTCCCGCCCACCCCCGACCCCACCCACCACGCGAAGCCCCCACCCGACAGAGTCCCGCCCCCACCCCCACCCCGCTCCACCTCCATCCCCCGTAGGCTGGCATTCGCACCCAAAAGGAATAAACAGCACCGAACGCTGACCGCGAAACCAAGGGACCTCCCGTGAACGAGCAGCAGCAGCCGTCCGCCGCCGCGCCCTCCGGCGCCGCGTCGCCCGCCGCGTCGCCCGCCGCGTCGCGCGACGCCGGCGG
>NZ_JBGWAB010000120.1:0-25560 GCF_041862025.1 Streptomyces sp. AB3(2024) | reverse complement strand
CAGGCTCGGCTTCCTCCACCGGACAGGAACCGCGGCCTACTCCCTCACCCCTCCACCAGCAACCCGCTCGACAACCCCCAACACCGCTTAACTACGCGGCATTGCATCGCGAAGCGACGCGACCGAAGGGAGCGCCCTTGACGGGCCGGCCCGACGCGGAAGGACAGTGAGACTGGCGGGAAGCCCCCGGCTCTGCTCTGATCCGGGCCGGCCGGGGTCCCGCCGCCCCGGGACCCCGGCCGGGTCCCTGCTCCGCCGGGGTGAGGGGGGCAGCTGGTTGCCGCTCGCCCTTGTGGTCCCGCCGTCTGCGCGACGGCGAAGTGCCACCGCCCCGCGCCCGGGAGGCGGGTGGGCAGGCGCCGGGGCGGTGGAGGGGGTGAGGGGGGAAAGCGGGCCCGCCCCGCGACCCCGCCCCTCACCGCCCCGCCACCACCACCGGGGTGATCGTCGTTTCCGCCGGGCCGAGGGCGTCCGCCTCGCGTTGGCGTTCCGCGCTGTCGCTGATGCGGAGGAGGAGGGCGATCATGATCCAGTTGGCCAGGAGGGAGGAGCCGCCCTTCGCCAGGAAGGGCAGGGCCTTGCCCGTCAGGGGGATCAGCCCCGTGACGCCGCCCGCCACCACGAAGACCTGGAGCGCCAGCGCCGAGGCCAGGCCGACCGCCAGCAGCTTGCCGAACGGGTCCCGCGCGGCCAGAGCCATCCGCAGGCCCCGCTGCACGAGGAGGGCGTAGAGGATCAGGACGGCCATGACCCCGGCCAGGCCCAGTTCCTCGCCGACCGTCGTCAGGATGAAGTCGCTGCGGCCCGCGAACTTGATCAGCTCGGGGTGGCCCATCCCCAGGCCGGTGCCCGAGATGCCGCCGGTGCCGAAGCTGAACAGCGCCTGCGCCGACTGGTCGGAGGTGACGCCCGGCGGGCGGTCCTTCCAGTAGTAGGAGAGCGGGTTGAGCCACGCCGCCACGCGGGCCTTCACGTGCGGCTCGGTCGCCCCCACCGCGAAGGCGCCCACCGCCGCCATGAACAGACCGCACACGATCCAGCTGGTGCGCTCGGTGGCCACGTAGAGCATCACCACGAAGACGCCGAAGAAGATCAGCGAGGTGCCCAGGTCGCGCTCGAAGACGAGGACGAGCATGGACAGGACCCACACCGTGACGATCGGGCCGAGCTGCCGCATCGGGGGCAGTCGCATGCCCAGGAACTTCCGGCCCGTCAGGGCCAGGGAATCCCGGTGGATGACCAGGTAGCCCGCGAAGAAGATCGCGATCATGATCTTCACGAACTCGCCGGGCTGGAGCGAGAAGCCGAAGAGGATGATCCAGCGTTTCGCGCCGTACGTGTCCGCGCCGAAGAACGCCGGTGCGATCAGCAGTACCAGTGCGACGGCCATCGTGATGTAGATGAACCGCTGGAGCAGCCGGTGGTCGCGCAGCAGCGCCACCACCAGGATGCAGGTGGCGACCCCGACCACCGTCCACATCAGCTGGCCCGGCGCGTTCGCGTCGGAGCCGTACCGCTCGATGTACCCCTGGTCGAGGCGGTGGATCAGCACCAGGCCGAGCCCGGTCAGCAGCATGGCGAGCGGGAAGATCAGCGGGTCGGCGTACGGCGCGAACCGGCGGATGCCCAGGTGTCCCACCAGGGAGAGCAGCGTCAGGCTGATGACGAAGCCGACGAGCTGTTGCGGCAGCTCCCCGTTCATCGCCAGTCCGGCGCTCACGTGGCCGAAGACGGCGATGCCGATGACGAGGAGCAGGAGCAGTGCCTCGGTGCGGCGGCGCGCACCCGACACCGTCTGGGGCCTCAGTCCACGCACGGTATGCCGCCGCCGTCGATGGTGTCGGGCTGTTCCCCGGGGGAAGGGGGTGCCGGCGGTGATGCATCGGAAGAGGAGGAGGGTGAGGGCGGGGAAGAGGGTGAGGAGGCGGCGCCCGGTGCATGCGGGGTCGCAGTGGCCTGGGGACCGATCTGCTCTGCAATGAGGCGCTTTATCTTCATATCATCTACGACGTTGATGTCCTCCCCATGGTTCCTTCCGAACCCCTCCACGGGGAGTGTCGTAAATTGCACTTTTCCCCCGGACAGGTTCTTCGCCTGCTTCACGAAGGCCAGCAGATCCCAGCCCGCGTCCGTCACGACGTCCTGTTTCGCGGTATCGATCAGCTTGATCAGCTTCGCCGGGTCCGTGAAGGTTCCGGCCGAGTTCAGCTTCTGCGTCGCGCCCGCCAGGAACGCCTGCTGCCGCTTCGTCCGGTCCAGGTCGCCCATCTCCAGCCCGTGCCGCTGCCGTACGAAGGCCAGGGACTCCTTGCCGTTGAGGGTCTGGCGGCCCGCCGGGAAGTCGGCGCCCGAGTACTTGTCCTTCACCGGCTTCTTCAGGCACACCGGTACGCCGCCCAGCGCGTCGGCCAGGTGGTAGAAACCGGCCAGGTTCAGCTCGGCGAAGTGGTCGACCGGGACGCCCAGGAAGCTGCGCACCGTGTCGATCTGGGCCCGGCGGCCCGCCTCGCGCCCCTCCTGCTCCAGCTTCCGCCGGTCGTTCACCCCCTGCGCCGACAGCTGGTCCTCCTTCGCGGCCTTCGCCAGCCCGTACGCCTTCTTGATCTTGTCCTTCCCGTGGCCGGGCACGCCGGAGATGTCCACGAAGTCGTCCCGCGGTATCGAGAAGGCCTTCGCCCGGCCGCCGTCCCCCGGCACGTGCAGCAGGATCATGGTGTTGGCGTTGTAGCCGCCGATGTCGGAACTGCCCGCGTGCAGCTGGTCGAGGACCGCCTCGGGCAGGGGGTCGCCGTTCTGGTCGCGGCGGCTGTCCAGGCCTATGAGCAGGATGTTCACGTCCCCGTGCGCCGATTTCTCGGCACCCTCCAGCGCCTTGGAGCTGCCGATGCTCGACGCGAGGTCCCGGTAGAGGTACCAGGCCGTGCCGCCCGCCATCACCGTCAGCGCGCAGCCCGTGATCAGCAGCGTGCGCCCGATCCGCCGGGGCCGGGGCCGGCGGCGGCTGGTCTTCCTTCGATGCGCGCTCATGGCTGTCGATGCTGATGCAGGGCCGCTGAAGGAATCCTGAGCGCCCGCCCCGGCACTCCGTCCCGGCACTCCGTCCCGGCATCCCGCCCCGGCATCCCGCCCCGCCCCGGGCGTGCCGCGCCCGGCAGCGGTTTTCAGCCGGGGCGCCGCGTGGGCACGCGCAGCTCCAGCCGGGCGCCCCTGGCCCCCTCCCGGGCCGGCAGCGCGCGGACGTCGCCTCCGTGGGCCCGCGCGATCTCCCGGGCGATGGCCAGGCCCAGCCCGGTCCCGCCGCCGGCCCGCCCCCGGTCCGCGTCGAGGCGTACGAACCGCTCGAAGACCCGGTCCCGGTCCGCCTCCGGAATGCCCGGACCGTCGTCCGTGACCTCCAGCACCGCCCAGCCGTCCTCGGCGACGGCCCGGACCAGGACCCCGGAGCGGGCGTACCGCAGGGCGTTGTCCACCAGGTTGGCCAGGGCCCGCTCCAGCCGCGCCGGATCCCCGTACGCCGGTACGGGCGCGGGCGTGGTCAGCCGCACCGGCACCCGGGGCGCGGGCCGCCGGGCCGCGTCCTCGGCGGCGAGCAGCGCGAGGTCGACGGGCTCGGGGCGCGGCGCGGGTCCGCCGTCGAGGCGGGCCAGCAGCAGCAGGTCGGCGGCGATCCGCTGGAGCCGTTCGGTGTCGGCCAGCGCGGCGGCCACCGACTCCCGGTCGGGACGCGGCCGGGCGAGGGCGACTTCCAGCCGGGCGCGGACGGCGGCCAGGGGGTTGCGCAGCTCGTGCGAGGCGTCGGCGGTGAACTGGCGCTGGCGGGCGTCGGAGCGTTCCAGCCGGTCGAGGGTGTCGTTGACGGTCCGGGCCAGCCGGGCGATCTCGTCGGCGCCGCCCGGGTCGGGGACGCGCCGGTCCAGCTCGCTGGCGGTGACGGCGGCGAGTTCCGTACGGATCGCGGTGACGGGCCGTAGCGCCTGCCCGGTGACCCACCAGGCCAGGGCCGCCGCGAAGGCGATCAGCGGGGGCGCGCCGGCGAGCAGCCCGAGGGCGATGGCGCGGGTGGCGTCGTCGACGTCGCTGAGCACGGTCATCGCGTAGACGGTGTAGGGGGTGTGCGGACCGCCGCCGGTGCCGGGGGCCTGGACGACGACGGCCACCCGCCGTTCCGCGCCGGGGCTCGCGGGGGCGAGCACGACGGAGCGGGAGTCCTGGCCCGGCGCGGGGCGCAGGGCGGCGAGGCCGGGGACGTCCTGCGGGCCCCCGCTGGTGGCGACCGTCCGCCCGGCCGCGTCCCGTACGAGGACCAGGTCCACGCCGCTCTCCGGCGCGGGCAGCCGCCCGCCGGGCGGGCGGCTGCGGGTGTCGAGCTGGGCGGCGACCTTGCGCGCGGCGAGCTCGGTGCGGCCGGTGGTGTTGTCGAGGAGGTTGGCGCGCATGAGGGTGTACAGCCACAGTCCGCCGCCGGCCAGGACGGCTGCCATCGCGAGGGCGGCTCCCAGGGCGGCCCGCGCGCGGACGCTGCTAACCACCGTCGGGGGCCATCCGGTAGCCGGTGCCGTGGACGGTGAGGATGGAGCGGCGGCCGAAGGGGGCGTCGATCTTCTTGCGCAGGGAGGAGACGTAGACCTCGACGATGTTCGGGTCGATGTCGTGGGGGGCGTCCCAGACCTCGTCGAGGATGTCCTGTTTGGCGACGGCCCGGCCGGGGCGTTCCATCAGGCAGGCGAGGACGCCGAGCTCGCGCGCGGTGAGTTCGATGTCGTGCGCGCCGCGGCGGCAGCGGCGGTCCTGCGGGTCGAGGACCAGGTCTCCGGCGCGCAGCACGGTGGGTTCGGGGGCGGCGGCGCGGCGGGCGAGGGCGCGCAGCCGGGCGCCGAGGACGACGAAGGAGAAGGGTTTGGTGAGGTAGTCGTCGGCGCCCGCGTCGAGGCCCTCGGCCTCGTCGTGCTCGCCGTCCTTGGCGGTCAGCATCAGGACGGGGGTGGGGACGCCGTGGGCGCGCATCCGGGCGCAGATCTCGGCGCCGCCGAGGCCGGGGAGCATCAGGTCCAGGAGCACGGCGTCGTACGGGCCGCCGGTGAGGGCCAGTTCCAGGCCCCGGTGGCCGTCGTGGGCGACCTCCACGCGGTGGCCGTCGGCGGACAGGCCCTGGCGGAGGGACTCGGCCAGGTTCTCTTCGTCTTCGACCACGAGGATGCGCACGGCTTCCACTCTCACACACCGGCCGCGTCAACCGGCCGGACACTCGTGGTCGTCGCCGCCGCTGAAACACTGGCCGTACGTGCCCCGGTACGGGGACGCGGGCGCGGACGGATCGGACCGCAGCCGGTCGCGGGACTGGTAGGCCACGCCCGCGGTGCCCGCGAGCAGGGCCGCGCACACCAGTGCCTGGACGCATCCGGTGACGGGCGCGCGGCGGCGGAAGGCGCGGCCCGAGACGACCCCGGCGGCCACGGCGGCCAGGACGAGTCCGCCGAGCAGCAGGACCAGGACCGTACTGTCGTCGCCCCCGGTGCCCTGGGCGTCCCAGGTGGCGACGACCGCCAGGTAGAGGCCGACGGCGATGGCCGCGGCCTCCAGCAGGGTCAGCAGCAGGGCGGTCGTGATGTCCGCGGCCCAGTCGGATCCGGTGCGTGCGCGTTCGCCGTGCGTCGGTCTCGTCATGGGGGCAGTCTCGTCCGCGGGCCGGTGCCGCCGCCTGAGTACGGATACCCAGGCGTACCCACGGGTACGTCGTACGTGCCTTCGGGTTCTCGGCCAAGGGGCGGCCGGATGACGACGCCGCGCGAGCTGGATTGGCACTCCGCTTGACCGAGTGCTAATCGCCGGAATAGTCTCGCGTCTGGCACTCGCCCCTGGTGAGTGCCAACACAGCGACAGGCAGATCCGGCACCCGCGACGACGGATCGACCTGGTCGCCACCTCAGACAGTTAACCCCGGATCTCCGAAGGGGGAGGTCGGATCGTGACGACCACCAGCTCCAAGGTTGCCATCAAGCCGCTTGAGGACCGCATCGTGGTCCAGCCGCTCGACGCCGAGCAGACCACGGCCTCCGGCCTGGTCATCCCGGACACCGCGAAGGAGAAGCCCCAGGAGGGCGTCGTCCTTGCCGTGGGCCCGGGCCGCTTCGAGGACGGCCAGCGTCTCCCGCTGGACGTCAGCGTCGGCGACGTCGTCCTGTACTCCAAGTACGGCGGCACCGAAGTGAAGTACAACGGCGAGGAGTACCTCGTCCTCTCGGCCCGCGACGTGCTCGCGATCGTCGAGAAGTAATTCGCTTCACCAGTTTTGCCTTGAGCTACGCCCCTGGTCACCCCTGCTGATGCCGGGCGGCGAGGGGCGTAGTTCGTTCTAGCCAGGCGGTCGCGGTGAGCGGCCGGGGATCGCAACGAGAGGGCTGACCGCTCCCATGCCGAAGATTCTTAAGTTTGACGAGGACGCCCGTCGCGCCCTTGAGCGCGGTGTCAACAAGCTTGCCGACACGGTCAAGGTGACGATCGGCCCCAAGGGCCGCAACGTCGTCATCGACAAGAAGTTCGGCGCCCCCACCATCACCAACGACGGTGTCACCATCGCCCGCGAGGTCGAGCTGGACGACCCGTACGAGAACCTGGGCGCCCAGCTCGTGAAGGAGGTGGCGACCAAGACCAACGACATCGCGGGTGACGGCACCACCACCGCCACCGTGCTGGCCCAGGCGCTGGTCCGCGAGGGTCTGCGCAACGTCGCCGCCGGCGCCTCCCCGGCCGCCCTGAAGAAGGGCATCGACGCCGCGGTCAAGGCCGTGTCCGAGGAGCTCCTCGCGACCGCCCGCCCGATCGAGGACAAGTCCGACATCGCCGCCGTGGCCGCGCTCTCCGCGCAGGACCAGCAGGTCGGCGAGCTCATCGCCGAGGCGATGGACAAGGTCGGCAAGGACGGTGTCATCACCGTCGAGGAGTCCAACGCCTTCGGCCTGGAGCTGGAGTTCACCGAGGGCATGGCCTTCGACAAGGGCTACCTCTCCCCGTACATGGTGACCGACCAGGAGCGTATGGAGGCCGTCCTCGACGACCCGTACATCCTGATCAACCAGGGCAAGGTCTCCTCGATCCAGGACCTCCTGCCGCTGCTGGAGAAGGTCATCCAGGCCGGCGGCTCCCGCCCGCTGCTGATCATCGCCGAGGACGTCGAGGGCGAGGCGCTCTCCACCCTCGTCGTCAACAAGATCCGCGGCACCTTCAACGCGGTCGCCGTCAAGGCCCCCGGCTTCGGCGACCGCCGCAAGGCGATGCTGCAGGACATGGCCACCCTCACCGGTGCCACCGTCATCGCCGAGGAGGTCGGCCTCAAGCTCGACCAGGCCGGTCTGGACGTCCTCGGTTCCGCGCGCCGCGTGACCATCTCCAAGGACGACACGACCATCGTCGACGGTGGCGGCAACTCCGCTGACGTCGCGGGCCGCGTCAACCAGATCAAGGCCGAGATCGAGTCCACGGACTCCGACTGGGACCGCGAGAAGCTGCAGGAGCGCCTGGCGAAGCTCGCCGGCGGCGTCTGCGTCATCAAGGTCGGCGCCGCCACCGAGGTGGAGCTCAAGGAGAAGAAGCACCGCCTTGAGGACGCCATCTCGGCGACCCGTGCCGCGGTCGAGGAGGGCATCGTCTCCGGCGGTGGCTCCGCGCTCGTCCACGCCGTCAAGATCCTCGAAGGGAACCTCGGCCTGACCGGCGACGAGGGCACCGGCGTCTCCGTCGTGCGCCGCGCCGCGGTCGAGCCGCTGCGCTGGATCGCCGAGAACGCCGGCCTGGAGGGTTACGTCATCACCTCCAAGGTCGCCGAGCTCGACAAGGGCCAGGGCTTCAACGCCGCCACCGGCGAGTACGGCGACCTGGTCAAGGCCGGCGTCATCGACCCGGTCAAGGTCACCCGCTCCGCGCTGGAGAACGCCGCGTCCATCGCCTCCCTGCTGCTCACGACCGAGACCCTGGTCGTCGAGAAGCCGGCCGAGGAAGAGGCCGACGCCGGCCACGGTCACGGTCACAGCCACTGAGGCTGACGCCGTCTGACGCGTGAGAAGGCCCTGGTCACCGCTGCCGAGCGGGGGTGACCAGGGCCTCTTGCGTTTCCGTGCCGTCGACGCCTCCCGCGCCTCCCGCGCCTCCCGCGCCTCCCGCGCCTCCCGCGCCTCCCGCGCCTCCCGCGCCTCCCGCGCCTCCCGCGCATCGGGGCATCCGAACGCCGGAACGTCCGGGCATCCGAACGTCCGCGCATCCGGGTGTCCGGTCAGCCGGGCATCATGCCCAGCTGCCGCATCAGACCGGGGGCGTCGTAGTACCACCAGTCCTCCGCGATCTGGCCGTTCTCGATCCGGCAGGTCATGCATCCCGACATGCTGACTTCCTTGCCGGTCGGCGCGACCCCCATGAACTCGCCCTTGTGGGTGCCCTTCCAGTTCCACAGCGTGGTGACGCAGTCCCCTTCGGCGACCTGGCGCGTCTTGTCGAACGTGAAGTCGAACGCGTCCCGCCACATGCCGATGGTCCGCCGCATCCCGTCCCGGCCGTTGCCGCGGCCCTCCGTGTCCATCATGTCGTGCGTGACGTAGCCGGCCGCGACGCACTCCTCGATGACGTCGAAGTCGCCCTTCACGGCGATCTCGTCGAAGACCCGGTTCGCGACCAGCTTGTTGAGGTACTCGTCCCGGACGACGTCGAGGTTCATGAACTTCGGCATTCCCTCGCAGAGAGCCACCATCTCCTGGAACATCCGGTCGGTCTCCGGGAGGTGAGAGTTCCTCATGGCCTCCTCGTAGGAGGGGAATTCGACGAGGTCCACGTAGTGCGTCTGCGCGTCGCGGTCCCGGCCGATCATGGTGTGGGTGACCGTGCGCCTGCCGCTGGTCTGTTCCGCGTAGCGGTCGATGAGCGCGTTCATCTCGTCGAACCGCTTCGTCTCGTAATCGATCACCTGTACGAATGTCATCGCGTCGCCTCCTGCGGTGGATGGGACACGTCCAGTTTAGGGAAATTCAACCCACTTGGTACGCTTACCTGTGAGTCACACCGGTTACTGGGGGCCGTACTTGCGCCCGGTGCGGGAGGACACGCCGCCCAGGATCCCGCGCGGCGTCAGCTTCACCACTCCCATCAGCGCCTTGTACCGCGGGTCGGGGATCGACACGGTCTTGCCGCGCGCCAGGTCCGCCAGGGCCGCCGCCACCAGCTTGTCGGCGTCCAGCCACAGCCAGCCCGGGATGTTGTCCGTCCCCATGCCCGCCCGCTGGTGGAACTCGGTCCGCACGAACCCCGGGCACAGGGCCATCAGCCGCACGCCCGAACCCGCGAGGTCCCGTGCCGCCCCCTGGGTGAACTGCACGACCCACGCCTTGCTCGCGCCGTAGGTGCCGCGCGGTACGAAGGCCGCCACCGAGGCCACGTTCACCACCCCGCCGCGCCCGCGCGAGCGCATCGACCCGGTCGCCGCCGAGGTCAGCCGCAGCACCGCCTCGACGTGCACCTTGATCATGGCCAGCTCGTCGGCCATCGAGACGTCGAGGTAGCGGCCCTTGTTGCCGAACCCGGCGTTGTTGACCAGCAGGTCCACGGGGTGCGTACGGTCCCCCAGACGGGTCTCGACCGCCGCGATGCCCCGCTCCGTGGAGAGGTCCGCGGTCAGCACCTCCGCCTCGATGCCGTGCCGGTCGTGCAGCTCGGTGGCCTGCTCGGCCAGCCGCTTGGTGTCGCGGGCCACCAGTACGAGGTTGTGCCCCTGGGTGGCCAGCCGGCGGGCGAAGGCGGCGCCGATGCCCGCCGTGGATCCCGTAATCAACGCAGTCGTCATGTGCGCAACCTAGCCGCCCCGTACGGCCTGGGCGCCTGTGCGGGCGGGTGCGTGCACACTCGTGATCTTCCGGCTCCGCGGTGTCACCGGAAGCGGCCCCGAGCTCAAAGGGTCAGGCCGGACAATGGCGCCACGGTCAAAGTCGGGCTTATGCTCGAACCGTGATTGAGGCACGCCATCTCCGGGTCCTGCGCGCTGTCGCCGGGACCGGGTCCTTCTCCGCCGCCGCCCGCGAGCTCGGCTGCACCCAGCCCGCCGTCTCCCAGCAGATGAAGGCCCTCGAACAGTCGGCCGGCACCCCGCTGCTGATCCGCACGGGCCGCGAGATGCGGCTGACCCAGGCCGGCGAGGCCCTGGTGCGCCACGCGGCCGGGATCCTGGCCGGGCTGACCGCGGCCGAGGAGGAGGTCGCGGCCATCGCCGGGCTGCGCGCCGGGCGGGTCCGGCTCGTCTCCTTCCCGAGCGGGAGCTCCACCCTGGTGCCGACCGCGCTCGCGGCCATGCGCGCCGCGCACCCCGGCACCCGCATCTCGCTGGTCGAGGCGGAGCCGCCGCGGTCGGTGGAGATGCTGCGCGAGGGCGACTGCGACCTGGCCCTGGCCTTCCGCTACGGGGGCGGGACGGCGGGGGCGGCGGCCGAGTGGGAGGACCTGGTGGTCACACCGCTGCTCACCGACCGGCTCGTCGGGCTGGTTCCCGAGGGGCACCGGCTGGCCGGCGCCGAGCGGGTGGGCATGGCGGAGCTGGCCGAGGAGCCCTGGATCGCGGGCTGTCCGCGCTGCCGCCGCCATCTGGTGGAGGTGTGCGAGGGCGCGGGCTTCACCCCGCGCATCGACTTCGCCACCGACGACTACCCCGCCGTGGTCGGGCTGGTCGGGGCGGGGCTCGGGGTCGCGGTGCTGCCGGAGCTGGCGGTGGAGTCCGTACGGGCCAAGGGCGTGAGCACCCTGGCCGTGGAGCCGGCGGTGGAGCGGGAGGTCGTGGCGCTGACGCTGCCCGACCTGGCGCGCGTACCCGCGGTGGCGGCGACCCTGGGTGAACTGGTGCGGGCCGCCGCGCGCTGACCCCCGCCCCGTCCGGCGCTGCGCCGGGGAGGGCGGGAGGTCAGCCGAAACGTTCCTTCGGTGGTCTCTGCCGCCGCTCGGCGGTCAGTGGGGGGCGATGGGGCCGATCGTGCTCGACGCGGGGATCAGGCGGTGCCGCGCGCGGCCCATCAGCTCCTCGCGTTCGTCCTCGGTGAGGCCGCCCCACACCCCGTAGGGCTCGCGGACGGCCAGTGCGTGCGCGGCGCATTCCGAACGCACCGGGCATCTCATGCAGACCTCTTTAGCCGAGGCCTCGCGCGCACTCCTGGCCGCGCCCCGCTCGCCCTCCGGGTGGAAGAACAGGGAGCTGTCGACCCCGCGGCAGGCAGCCAGCAGCTGCCAGTCCCAGAGGTCGGCGTTCGGTCCGGGGAGGCGGGAGAAATCTGCCATGGGTAGTCCCTCTTGGTGCCGGTACTGAGGCGGATAGGTCCATGTCTCCACACCTACTGTCGTAGTAGATGTAAATATGACTCATTGGGAATCTAGCCTCAGACACATGCCAAACGGAAGGAAAGCCGCCAAATAGGGCATAGCTCCAGATGGAGGACAGCTCGCTCGTGGCTCCGGCGTCGTGATCGCGTCCTCACGTAGAGTGCCGAAGGTGTCCGTCCGACCCGTAACTCTTTCGAGTGACCATCGTTGAGAGAGCGAGTGCGGTTGAACCGAGAAGTTCCCGGACAGGTGTCCGAGAGCGTCGATCGCACAGGTGACGATACGTACCAGCCTGGAGGCTCAAGGTGACGCGCATCAGCAGCTGCGGAGGGCGGTCATGACTTCCGTCCTCGTCTGCGACGACTCCCCGCTTGCCCGAGAGGCGCTCCGTCGCGCGGTTGCCACCGTGCCCGGCGTCGAGCGTGTGACGACGGCTGCCAACGGCGAGGAAGTCCTCCGCCGCTGGGGTGCCGACCGTTCCGACCTGATTCTGATGGATGTACGGATGCCGGGGCTGGGCGGTGTCGAGACGGTCCGCCGGCTCCTGTCCGCCGACCCGGGCGCCCGCATCATCATGCTGACGGTCGCCGAGGACCTGGACGGGGTGGCCCTCGCGGTCGCCGCCGGTGCCCGCGGCTACCTGCACAAGGACGCCTCGCGCGCCGAACTGCGGGCCACGGTCACCCAGGCTCTCGCCGACCCGACCTGGCGACTGGCTCCGCGCCGGCTGCGCTCGGCCGAGATGGGCGCCGCGCCCACGCTCACCGCGCGCGAGATCCAGGTGCTGGAGGGCATGAGCCACGGCCGTTCCAACGCGGAGATCGGGCGCGAGCTCTTCCTCTCCGAGGACACGGTCAAGACCCACGCCCGCAGGCTGTTCAAGAAGCTCGGCGCCTCGGACCGGGCGCACGCCGTGGCGCTCGGCTTCCGCTGGGGTCTCGTCCGCTGACCTGCGGGATCCCCGGCCGGCCGTCCCGAGCGGTCCCGTCCGCCGTCGGCGGACGGGGCGGCACGCGCCCCGGCACCCGCGGGGAGGCGCCCGCCGCCCCGTCGGCGGCGCCGCGCGGACACCGCCGTACGTTGCGTCGTACCCGGTGGCCCGCCGGGGATTGGCAGTGCACAATCCGGGGGACGTGTCGCTTCGGGCGCGATGCCGCATCCTTGGTGGTGTGCCGCATTCTTGGAGAAGTCGAGTCCCCGGGTCCCCGGGGGCGACGATTCGGGCCGAGCGGAGGGGAGGGCGCACATGATGGGTTCCGGCGCACCCGCTCATAACGCTTCGATGCACAACACGGACCGCGGTGCCGCGAATGCTCCGGCGCCAAGGCACCATGGATTGATGCGCGACGACGAGGCCCCGGGATCCCCCGCGGCCACAGCACCCACCGGCGCCGCCAAGGGCGGCGGAGCCGGGGCCGTCAGCGCGCTCGTACGCCGTGCGGTGGAGGGCGACGAGCAGGCCACGCACGATCTGCTCGCCTTCGTGCACCCCCTGGCCATCCGCTACTGCCGCACCCGGCTCTCGCGGCTCCCCGGTGACGCCCGTCACTTCGTGGAGGACCTGGCGCAGGAGGTCTGTGTCGCCGTCCTGATGGCGCTGCCGCGTTACCGGGACACCGGCCGGCCCTTCGAGGCCTTCGTCTTCGCCATCGCCGCGCACAAGGTCGCCGACCTGCAGCGGGCCGCCATGCGGCACCCGGGGAGCACGGCCGTGCCGTCCGACGAGATGCCGGAACGGCCCGACGACTCGCTGGGCCCCGAGGAGCGGGCGCTGCTCAGCAGTGACGCGGCCTGGGCCAAGAAGCTGCTGGCCAATCTGCCGGAGAACCAGCGCGAGCTGCTGGTGCTGCGGGTGGCCGTCGGCCTGACCGCGGAGGAGACCGGCCAGATGCTCGGGATGTCCCCGGGTGCGGTGCGGGTCGCGCAGCACCGGGCGCTGAGCCGCCTGCGGGCGCTCGCGGAACAGTGACGGGCCGCGCGGTCCCGCCGTGCGATCCCTCGTAGGAAACGACGAATCTTCTGCTTGACCTTGGTCGTGGAATGAGACGCGTCGGGATCCCGTTAGCATGGACATCCGCGCTGAGCAAGACCATTTGGGAAGGTGTCATGACCGACAGCGGTTCGACCGGAGTACCCGACAAGTTCGCCACGCTCGGACTGACCTACGACGACGTGCTGCTGCTGCCGGGCGCGTCGGACATGGCGCCTGACGCGATCGACACCTCCTCCCTCATCTCGCGCAACGTCCGAGTGAACGTTCCGCTGCTGTCCGCCGCCATGGACAAGGTCACCGAGGCCCGCATGGCCATCGCGATGGCCCGTCAGGGCGGCGTCGGCGTGCTGCACCGCAACCTCTCCATCGCCGACCAGGCCAACCAGGTCGACCTGGTCAAGCGCTCCGAGTCCGGCATGGTCACCGACCCGATCACGGTGCACCCGGACGCGACGCTGCGCGAGGCCGACGAGCTGTGCGCGAAGTTCCGCATCTCCGGCGTCCCGGTGACCGACCCCGCCGGCAAGCTCCTCGGCATCGTCACCAACCGCGACATGGCCTTCGAGTCGGACCGCAGCCGCCAGGTGCGCGAGGTCATGACCCCGATGCCGCTGGTCACGGGCAAGGTCGGCATCTCCGGCGTGGACGCCATGGAGCTGCTGCGCCGCCACAAGATCGAGAAGCTTCCGCTGGTCGACGAGGCGGGCATCCTCAAGGGCCTGATCACGGTCAAGGACTTCGTCAAGGCCGAGAAGTACCCGAACGCCGCCAAGGACAAGGACGGCCGGCTGCTCGTCGGCGCGGCCGTCGGTGTCGCGGGCGACGCGTACGAGCGCGCCCAGGCGCTGATCGAGGCGGGCGCCGACTTCATCGTCGTCGACACCGCCCACGGCCACTCCCGCCTGGTCGGCGACATGGTCGCCAAGATCAAGTCGAACGCCGGCGTGGACGTCATCGGCGGCAACGTCGCCACCCGCGACGGCGCGCAGGCGCTGATCGACGCCGGCTGCGACGGCATCAAGGTCGGCGTCGGCCCCGGTTCCATCTGCACCACCCGCGTCGTCGCCGGCATCGGCGTCCCGCAGGTCACCGCGATCTACGAGGCCTCGCTGGCCGCCAAGGCCGCGGGCGTCCCGGTCATCGGCGACGGCGGCCTGCAGTACTCCGGCGACATCGCCAAGGCCCTGGTCGCGGGCGCCGACACGGTGATGCTCGGCTCGCTGCTCGCGGGCTGCGAGGAGTCCCCGGGCGAGCTGCTCTTCATCAACGGCAAGCAGTTCAAGTCGTACCGCGGCATGGGCTCGCTCGGCGCGATGCAGTCCCGCGGGGAGCAGAAGTCCTTCTCCAAGGACCGCTACTTCCAGGAGGGCGTCGGCGGTGACGACAAGCTGATCCCCGAGGGCATCGAGGGCCAGGTCCCCTACCGCGGCCCGCTCTCCGCGGTCGTGCACCAGCTCGTCGGGGGCCTGCGCCAGTCGATGTTCTACGTCGGCGGCCGCACCGTTCCCGAGCTCCAGGACCGGGGCCGCTTCGTCCGGATCACCTCGGCGGGCCTCAAGGAGAGCCACCCGCACGACATCCAGATGACGGTCGAGGCGCCGAACTACAGCCGCAAGGGCTGAAGCGCGTGAGGTGAGGGGCGGACCCGGCAAGAGCGCCGGGTCCGCCCCTTCGCCGTGCGCGCGTACGTCCGTACAGCGGTCACCGAAACGCAAGGCTCCGCCCGTCGGGGATACTGGACGGGCAGACCCAGAGGAAAGGCCACCACACGTGACTGAGATCGAGATCGGGCGCGGCAAGCGCGGCCGCCGGGCGTACGCCTTCGACGACATCGCCATCGTCCCGAGCCGGCGTACGCGGGACCCGAAGGAGGTCTCGATCGCCTGGCAGATCGACGCGTACCGCTTCGAGCTTCCCTTCCTGGCCGCCCCCATGGACTCGGTGGTCTCCCCGCAGACCGCGATCCGCATCGGTGAGCTCGGCGGCCTCGGCGTGCTGAACCTCGAAGGTCTGTGGACCCGCTACGAGGACCCGCAGCCGCTGCTCGACGAGATCGCGGAGCTGGACGAGGAGACCGCGACCCGCCGTCTCCAGGAGATCTACTCCGCGCCGATCCAGGCGGACCTGATCCGTCAGCGGATCAAGGAGGTGCGCGACTCCGGCGTCGTCACCGCCGCGGCGCTCTCCCCGCAGCGCACGGCCGAGTTCTCCAAGGCCGTCGTCGACGCGGGCGTGGACATCTTCGTGATCCGCGGCACCACCGTGTCGGCGGAGCACGTCTCCGGCGCCGCCGAGCCGCTGAACCTCAAGCAGTTCATCTACGAGCTCGACGTCCCCGTCATCGTGGGCGGCTGCGCCACCTATACGGCCGCCCTGCACCTGATGCGCACCGGCGCGGCGGGCGTGCTGGTCGGCTTCGGCGGCGGCGCCGCGCACACCACCCGCAACGTGCTCGGCATCCAGGTCCCGATGGCCACCGCCGTCGCGGACGTGGCCGCGGCCCGCCGCGACTACATGGACGAGTCCGGCGGCCGCTACGTGCACGTCATCGCCGACGGCGGCGTGGGCTGGTCCGGCGACATCCCGAAGGCCGTCGCCTGCGGCGCCGACGCCGTGATGATGGGCTCCCCGCTGGCCCGTGCCACCGACGCGCCCGGCAAGGGCAACCACTGGGGCATGGAGGCCGTCCACGAGGACGTGCCGCGCGGCAAGAAGGTCGACCTCGGCACCGTGGGCACCACCGAGGAGATCCTCACCGGTCCCTCGCACACCCCCGACGGCTCGATGAACATCTTCGGCGCCCTGCGCCGTTCGATGGCCACCACCGGCTACAGCGAGCTCAAGGAGTTCCAGCGGGTCGAGGTCACGGTCGCGGACTCGCAGCACCGCCGCTGACCCGGTCCCGGGTCGCACCGTACGCACGCCGGATCAGTGCCCCGGTGCGGGGGCGCCGGCCGCCGCGGCCGGCAGCGGACGCAGTCCGGGGACGGTCGCGAGGGCGCCGGTGAGGGCTCCGACGCAGATGTCGGCCAGTGCGGTGCGGGAGTAGGCGCCGGCGAGGAGCCAGTCCACGCACAGCGCGCGGACGAAGACCAGCCAGCTCGTGACCACGGCCGAGACCATGGCGTACTGCTCCTCGGCCGGGGCGGTGACGGTCAGCAGGTGGGCGCGCAGGCCGGCCAGTTCGTCGTCGATGATCGCCTGCACCACCGGGTCGCCGGCGAGCGTGCGGTTGGCGGCGAGGACGGTGTTGCGGTTCGCGGCGAAGTAGTCGATGTGCGTGTCGAGTCCGGCCCGGAGCCAGGCGGAGGCGGGGACGTCCGGGTCGAGCGCGGTCGAGGACAGGAGGCGGTCCGAGGCCTCCCGGTAGACGGCGGCGAACAGCTCCCGCTTGCCGGGGAAGTAGCGGTAGAGCAGGGCGCGGGAGACCCCGGCCCGCTCGGCGACCTCCTCCATGAGGACGTCCTCGTACGGCTTCGCGGCGAAGAGGGCGGCTCCGACGGCGCGCAGCTGGGCGCGGCGGTCGTCGGGGGAGAGGCGTCGGCGCGTGGTCATCCGTCCAAGTTACTTGACGCGTGTCTACTACGCTCCTACGCTCCACCCCAAGTTGACGTGTGTCTACTAAGCGGGGGTGGGGTCGTGAGCAGGCACGGACTTCTGAAGGGGCTCGCCTGGGCCATGGGCGTGGCCTGCGTGGCGATCGGGCTCTACCACCTGGTGCTGGGCATCGTCTCGGTGCCCGGCACCGAGGGGGCGGGACCGGCGGCGGTGACCGTGGACAGCCGGGAGCGCTTCTACAACGCGATCTTCGTCGGGTTCGGGCTGGCCTGGATCGAGACCGCCCGCCGTACGCCGGTCCCGGCGCGTGCCGTCCGGTGGCTGTCGGCGGTCTTCCTGCTCGGCGGCGTGGGGCGGGTGCTGTCCGTGGCGGTCCACGGATGGCCGCACTGGTTCCAGATCCCGCTGGCGGCGCTGGAGCTCGGCCTGCCGCCGCTGTACTTCTGGCTGGCCGACGCGGACGAGCGGCGGGCCGCCGGAGCGGCCCGCGGCGACGGCGTCCGGACGGTCTAGGCGGCGGTCTTGCGGGAGATCTGGAACGCGGCGTACCCGCCGAGGGCGAGGAAGAGGAACGTCAGCGGGTTCGCTTCGGCCTTCCAGACCTCCAAGAGCGGGGAAGTGCCCTGGCCGAGGATGTCCAGGGCGCTGACCTGGAGCTCGTCGGCGTAGATCAGGACGATGCCGAACATCTGGCCGGCGAAGACGGCGGCCAGTGCGAGCAGCGCGGCGACGGCCGGCAGGGCGGGGCTGCGGCCGCCGGCCTTGCCCGCGGCGAAGCCGACCAGGGCGCCGACGCCCACGGCCGCGTAGCCGATCTGGTGATTCGTGCCGCCGATGATCCCGCCGTAGACCCCGGCGGCCACGACCGCCGCGACGACGGCGGCGAGAACGCCGATGCCGGGGCTGCTGTAGGCGGGCGCGGGAGCCGGGGCCTCGGTGTAGGACGAGGGCGCGGGCGGCTGGAAGTTCTGGCTCATCGGAAATCCCCCCCAGGGATCAGGAAGCACGCACGCACGTACGGTGGTCAGTCGTAAGTACGAGATAAGTGACGCCGCAGGCTAGCAGGGGGCGCCGACATCCGGCGGGGGAATTTCCGGTCGCGGATCAGAGGCGGTGGGCCGCCCCGGCCGGGCTGGCGCCCCGGGTGTCGAGGAGCAGCTGGGCCTTCACCGCGAGCCCCTGGAGGTCGTACGTGCGGTGGTGCTGGAGCAGGATCGTCAGGTCGGCGTTCGCGGCGGCCTCGTAGAGCGAATCGGCGCGCGGCACCGGCCGGTCGCGCACCCGCCAGCCCGCGACGTACGGGTCGTGGTAGCTGACCTGGGCCCCGAGGTCGAGCAGCCGGCTGGCGATCTCACGGGCCGGGGAGCCCTCCTGGTCGGCGAGGTCCTGCTTGTAGGTGACGCCGAGCAGCAGGACGCGGGCGCCGCGGGCGGATTTGCCGTGCTCGTTCAGCAGGGTGGCCGAGCGCTGGATGACGTACTGCGGCATCCGGTTGTTGATCTCCTGCGCCAGGCCGACCATGCGCAGCGGGTGCCCGGGGGTGCGGGTGGTGTGCGGGAGGTAGTTGGGGTCGAGGGGGACGCCGTGTCCGCCGACGCCCGGGCCCGGACGGAAGGCCTGGAACCCGTACGGCTTCGTCTCGGCGCACCGGACGACGTCCCAGAGGTCGACGCCGAGGTCGTGGCAGAGGACCGCCATCTCGTTCATGAGGGCGATGTTCACGTGCCGGTAGTTGGTCTCCAGGAGCTGGACCGTCTCGGCCTCGCGCAGGCCGCGGGCGCGCACCACCTTCTCGGTGAGGCGGGCGTAGAAGGCGTGCGCGGATTCGGTGCAGGCGGGGGTGAGGCCGCCGATGACCTTGGGGGTGTTGGCGATGCCGTGGGTGCGGTTGCCGGGGTCGTGGCGGGCGGGGGAGTAGGCCAGGTGGAAGTCGCGCCCGGCGCGCAGTCCGGAGCCGCTCTCCAGGATGGGGCGCAGGTAGTCCTCGGTGACGCCCGGGTGGACGGCGGATTCGAGGATCACCGTGGTGTGCGGGCGCAGCCGGGCGGCGAGCGCGCGGCCCGCCTCGCCGACGGCGGAGAGGTCCAGCGCCCGGTCGGCGCCGAGCTGGGTGGGGGCGCAGACGACGGCGGTGCGGACCCGGCCGAGGTCGGCGGGGTTGGTGGTGACCCGGAAGCCGGCCGCCGACATGCGGCGGATCTCGGCTGCGGTGAGGCTGCTGTCCGTGGCGGGGCCGCTGTCGTAGCCGATGGTCTCGATCCCGGCGGCGACGGCCGCCTGGGCGAGGGGGAGGCCGAGGTGGCCGAGTCCGATGACGGCGAGATCTGCGGGCATGGGGGGCCGTCCCTTCCCTTCCCTGGCATGAGGGGGCGGTGCGCGCGCGTCCCGGGGCGGGGGGTCCGGACGGGTCCGGAGGCCGCCGGGAGCTGGCGCAATGTCAGACTAGGCGTATATATGACAGATATGTCGCATTGTGGGGCGGTGGCTGCCGTTGTGTTGTCCACAGCCGGTGGCCGATGTCGGTGCGGCCGGTCAGAATCGTGAAACGGGAGATGTGAGCGGGATCACCCGCATCGAGCGGGTTCGGCCCGCACCAACGGGAGGCAGCCGTGAGGACAGCGACACTGGGGCCGGCGCAGCGGGCGGAGGCGCTCGCCCGGATGGCCGAGCGGGAACTGGACGTGCTGGTCGTCGGCGCGGGGGTGGTCGGTGCCGGAACGGCGCTGGACGCGGTCACCCGGGGCCTCTCGACGGGTCTGGTGGAGGCCCGGGACTGGGCGTCCGGCACGTCGAGCCGGTCGAGCAAGCTCATCCACGGCGGCCTCAGGTACCTGGAGATGCTCGACTTCGCGCTCGTACGGGAGGCGCTGAAGGAGCGCGGTCTGCTGCTGGAGCGCCTCGCCCCGCACCTGGTGAAGCCGGTGCCGTTCCTGTACCCGCTCCAGCACAAGGCCTGGGAGCGTTTCTACGCCGGTTCGGGCGTGGCCCTCTACGACGCCATGTCGTTCTCCAGCGGGCACGGGCGCGGCCTGCCCGCCCATCGGCACCTCTCGCGCCGCAGGGCGCTGCGGGTCGCGCCGGCCCTGCGCAAGGACGCGCTGGTGGGCGCCCTGCAGTACTACGACGCCCAGATGGACGACGCCCGCTACGTCGCGACCCTGGTGCGGACGGCCGCCGCGTACGGGGCGCACTGCGCCAACCGGGCGAGGGTGGTCGGCTTCCTGCGCGAGGGCGAACGGGTGGTGGGGGTCCGGGTCCGGGACGTGGAGGGCGGCGGGGAGTACGAGATCCGCGCCCAGCAGGTGGTCAACGCGACCGGGGTGTGGACCGACGACACCCAGGCGCTCATCGGGGAGCGCGGGCAGTTCCACGTGCGGGCGTCGAAGGGGATCCACCTGGTCGTCCCGAAGGACCGGATCCATTCGAGCACCGGGCTGATCCTGCGGACGGAGAAGTCGGTGCTGTTCGTCATTCCGTGGGGCCGCCACTGGATCGTGGGCACCACCGACACCGACTGGGATCTGGACAAGGCCCACCCGGCCGCTTCGAGCGCGGACATCGACTACCTGCTGCAGCACGTGAACTCGGTGCTGGCGGTGCCGCTGACCCGGGACGACGTCCAAGGGGTCTACGCGGGCCTGCGGCCGCTGCTGGCCGGGGAGTCGGACGCGACGAGCAAGCTCTCGCGCGAGCACACCGTGGCCCATCCGGTGCCGGGGCTGGTGGTGGTGGCCGGCGGCAAGTACACGACGTACCGGGTGATGGCCAAGGACGCGGTCGACGAGGCGGTGCACGGCCTCGACCGGCGGGTGGCGGAGTGCGTCACGGAGGACGTCCCCCTGGTGGGGGCCGAGGGGTACCGGGCCCTGTGGAACGCCCGCGCGGGGACGGCGGCGCGAACGGGGCTCCATGTGGTGCGGGTGGAACACCTGTTGAACCGGTACGGATCCCTGACGGAGGAGATCCTCGAACTGATCGCGGCCGACCCGTCGCTGGGCGAGGCGCTGACCGGGGCGGACGACTACCTGCGGGCCGAGGTCGTCTACGCCGCCTCGCACGAGGGGGCCCGGCACCTGGACGACGTCCTGACGCGCCGGACCCGGATCTCGATCGAGACCTTCGACCGGGGGACCCGATCGGCCCGCGAGTGCGCGGAATTGATGGCTCCGGTGCTGGGGTGGGACAAGCAGCAGATCGAGAAGGAGGTCGAACACTACGAGAAGAGGGTCCAGGCGGAGCGCGAATCCCAGCGCCAGCCGGACGACCAGACGGCGGACGCGGCGCGGCTGGGGGCGCCGGACATCGTTCCGTTGTAACTCCGCGACACGGCGGGGGGAACCGTCGGACCCGGGGCTTCCGTCCGATGCGGAGTGAGCAACAATGAGGTTTCTGCCGGGGTGGGTTACCGTGCCCCCCGGCGGCTGCCGGGGCAGCCGGGGCAGGCTGCACGAACGCAGAGGGGACGCATGTCGAAGCCGGAGCACACCGAATCGCCTGCGGCGGAGCTGGACGGTGACGCGGCGACCGCGTCCGGGGACGCCGGCGCCGGGGCCGTGAAGGTGCCGAAGGCGCGTTCCGCCGGCGGGAACTCCGCTGCCGGGAACTCCGTTGCCGCGAAGTCCGCCGTGGGGAAGCCCGCCGCGGGGAAGTCCGCAGCCGTCGCGGCGGACGGGCCCGGGGAGGCCGCGGATCCCGCCGACGGCGGGGCCGATCCGGCCGGGCGGGCCGCTTCCCGCGCGCCGGGCACCACCGCTGACGGAACGAAGTCCGCCGCGGACGACGCCCCCGCCGCTGACGACGCCCCCGCCGCTGACGACGCCTCCGCCGCGGCGGACGTCAAGGCCGGATCCGGCCCCGGTGGTGCGGCGGAGCCGGAGTCCGCTGCCGATGCCGAGCCGGCGGATGCCGAGGACGCTGCGAAGGCCTCCACCGTGAAGCCCTCCCTCGCGAAGTCCGGCTCCGGGGCGGCCGGCGCGAAGGCGGACGCCCCCGTCGGCGAGGAGCCCGCCGCCGACGCCGCCGATGCTTCCGACGACCGTGCGCAGTCCGCGAAGGCGGACGCGGAGCCCGTGGCCGCGAAGGGCGCTGCCCCCGGCGGGGCGAAGCCCGCGGGTCCGAAGGCCACCTCCGGCGCGGCCCCCGCCGACGGCACCGGCACGGGTGCTTCCGGAGCTGCGGGCAAGGCCGCTGACGAGGGCTCGGAGGCCGCCAAGGCCGACGACGGCAAGGACCGGGGGCGGCTGCTCGCGCGGCGGTACCGGCTCGGGGCCGTGCTCGGCAAGGGCGGCATGGGCACCGTGTGGCGGGCCGAGGACGAGGTCCTCGGACGCACCGTCGCCGTCAAGGAACTCCGCTTCAGCACCGGCGTGGACGAGGACGAGAAGCGCCGCCTCATCACCCGTACCCTCCGCGAGGCCAAGGCGATCGCGCGGATCCGCAGCGAGGGTGCCGTCACCGTCTTCGACGTCGTCGACGAGGACGGCCGCCCCTGGATCGTCATGGAGCTCGTCGAGGGTGCCTCCCTCGCCGAGTTCATCCGGGAGAACGGGCCCCTGACCCCGCGCCGCGCCGCCGAGGTCGGACTCGCGGTCCTCGACGTGCTCCGGGCCGCGCACGGCCAGGGCATCCTGCACCGCGACGTGAAGCCGTCCAACGTGCTCATCGCCGCGAGCGGCCGCGTCGTGCTCACCGACTTCGGCATCGCACAGGTCGAGGGCGACCCCTCGATCACCTCCACCGGCATGCTCGTCGGCGCCCCCTCCTACATCTCCCCCGAACGCGCCCGCGGCCAGAAGCCCGGCCCGCCCGCCGACATGTGGTCCCTCGGCGGACTCCTGTACGCGGCCGTGGAGGCCGTGCCCCCGTACGACAAGGGCTCCGCGCTCGCCACCCTCACCGCGGTGATGACCGAGCCGGTGGACCCGCCGAAGAACGCCGGTCCGCTGACCGAGATCATCTACGGGCTGCTGGTCAAGGACCCGGCCGGGCGGCTGGACGAAGACGCCGCCAGGGCGATGCTCACGGCGGTGCTCAACGCCCCCGACCCCGAGCCCGAGCCGGCGCCCGAGCCGGTCCCGGCGGTCGAGGAGACCCGGCCGATATCCCTCACCAAGGCGGACGCCGAGGCGGAGAAGGCCGCCGAGAAGGCGGCGAAGAAGGAACGCGAGCGGCGGGACCGCGAACAGCGCGAACGCACCCGCGCCGCGCTGAAGTCGGCCCGCAAGGCGGCCGCCGCCGCTGCCGCTGCCCCGCCGGCCAGGCCCGCACCGGTGAAGGCGCCGCTCACCGACGTGATGTCGCGCCGCACCATCGTCCTCGCGATAGCCGGCGTGGTCGTCGTCCTGGCCGTGCTCGGCACGCTGATCGGCTACCTCCTCAGCGGCGGAGACAAGGACTCCGGCCGCAAGAACGAGGGCAAGGGCGGGCCCACCCCCGTCGCGTCCGGGGCCAAGTCCCCGGGCGGCCAGGCCCCCGCCGCCCCGCCCGCGGCCTCCCCCGCCGCCTCGGCCGGTTCCTCCCCGTCCGCGGGCCCGAGCCCGGCCGCGTCCGGCGGCGCCCCGAGCGGCGACCCCGGCCAGGGGCAGTCCCAGGGGCAGTCCCAGGGACAGGGCCAGGACACCGGCCAGGTGCAGAGCAGCCAGGGGCAGGGCGCCGGCTCCGGCAACCCCGGCGGCGCCCTCCCGGCCGGGTTCAGCACGGTGACGGACCAGCGGTACCACTTCTCGATGGGGATGCCCGAGGGCTTCCACCAGACCGACACCGCGGGCCAGGACTCCGGTGCGATCTACAGCCGCGACGGCGGGTTCCCCCGCATCCAGGTCGACTACACCGACAGTCCGGGTTCCGACGCCCGCGCCGCCTGGCTGGAGATAGCCCCCGGCGTGGCCGGCAGCAGCAAGGGCTACCACCTCGTACGCCTGGAGACGGTGGACTACCGGGGCTATCCGACCGTCGCCGAC
Organism: Streptomyces sp. AB3(2024); assembly: GCF_041862025.1. NCBI lineage: Bacteria > Bacillati > Actinomycetota > Actinomycetes > Kitasatosporales > Streptomycetaceae > Streptomyces > Streptomyces sp. AB3(2024). The sequence continues at coordinate 1,710 of NZ_JBGWAB010000120.1, read as the reverse complement.
TGGGAGTTCGAGCGGGAGCAGAAGGGGGTCAAGGTCCGGGTCCTCGACCGGGGCTTCCGGATGGACGCGAAGCACGGCTACGCGATCATGATCACCTGCGCCGCCGACCAGTGGGACGGCCCGGAATGCACCCAGCTGCGCAACACGGCGTTCCAGACCTTCCAGTCGTTGGGCTGACGGGCCGCGCAAGCCCGGGACGCGGGCGCCCCGGGCGACGTATCGTGTTGAGCGGGGCCACGGGGGACCCCTCGTCCGGCTGCCGCCGGGAGGTGCCCCCGCACTCGGGGGAGGCGATGTGGAGGAGTACGCGGGCCGGATCCTGGCCGAGCGCTACCGCCTGCCGCTGCCGCCCTCCGACGAGTACGAGCTGATACAGACCCGCGCCTTCGACACGCGCAGCGGCCAGGAAGTCCTCGTACACCAGGTGCCGTTGCCGGAGGTCGTCGATGCGGAGCTGCTCGACGGGACCCCTGCCCGGGCGGGAGAGGCCGGGGAACTCCCCGCGGTGCGCAGGGCGATCGCAGCCGCCCAGGCCGCCGCCTCCGTACCGGACCACCCCCGGCTCGACCAGGTCTTCGACGTGTTCGCGGAGGGCGAGTCGCTGTGGATAGTGAGCGAACTCGTCCCCGCCAGGACGCTCGCCGCGCTGATCGCCGATGAACCGCTGAGTCCCTACAGGGCGGCGGAAGTGGCCTCCGACGTACTGACCGCGCTGCGCGTGCTGCACGCGCACGGCTGGACGCACCGCAACATCACCGTCCGGACCGTGCTGATATGCGAGGACGGGCGGGTCGTCCTGACGGGTCTGGCGGCGGGCGCGGCCGAGGAGGCCCTGTGCGGGTACGACCCGGTCCCGGCGCCCGACCCGGAACCGGACGCCGGGGACGCCGGTAGCGGTACCGGATGGGGCGGAGCCCCGCCGCCCTTACCGCCCCCGCCGGCCCCCGGCCCCCCGCCCGCCGCGCCCCCGGCCGAGGAGCCGGTGTACGCGCCCCTCGTGGCGCCCGGGTACGACACCGGGCCGCGCTACTCCGACCACATCGTCCCGGAGCCCGCGCGGCCCCCGGAGGACCGGGCCGCCGCGGAAGCCAGTGCCCGGGCCGGAACCGTCGCGGCCTACCGGGCCGGGACCCGGGCCGCCGCCGCCAAGGTGGCGCGGGACCGCGGCGAGCGCGGGCCGGTGGTGGTTCCGCAACTGCCGCCGACCGGGGCCAACCTCCCGCAGGAGTACGCGTACCCGTACGGCGGTCCGGACACCGCCGCCCCGGCACCCTGGCACGGCGCCACCCCCCGCCGCCCCGCCGAACCGGAGCCGCAGCCGTCGGAGCCGGAGGAGCAGCCGTCGGAGCCGGAGGAGCAGCCCCGGCAGGGCCCGTACGGGGAGGGCCCGTACGGGGTGGAGCCGTACCGGCAGGGCCCGGACGTGGAGGGTCCGCAGGCGCAGGACCGGCAAGTGCAGGAGCCGTACCGGGCGGAGTCGGAGTCGGAGCCGTACGGGCCGCAGTCGGATCAGGAGCCGCAGCCGCAGCCGGAGTGGCCCGCGGGGCCCGGAGAGCGGGCCGGTACGCCGCCCGAGGCGGCCCGCTCCGCGCTGCCCGCCCGGCTCGCCCTCCCGCAGGGCTACCACCAGGCCGACGCCCTCGCCGCACCGCCCGCCGTCCCTGCCCCCGCCGCACCGCCCGACGCCCCCGGCCCGTCCCCGGCCGCCCC
>NZ_JBGWAB010000119.1:0-25832 GCF_041862025.1 Streptomyces sp. AB3(2024) | reverse complement strand
ACTTCCCCGGGCGCGCAGCCGCCCGCGTCCGGCGCGCCGGCCCCGCCCTCGGGGGGCCCCGCGCCCGCCACGGGTCAGCCCGCGTCCCCGCAAGCCCCCCAGCCACAGCCGAGCCAGACCCCTGGAAGGTGACGTCGTGACGCGGACCCCTGCTGGGCATCTCCCCGCCCCGCCCTTCCACCGTCCGCCGGCATGGTCGAGGGGGCCCCGGTGAGCCCCAAGGAGCCTCCGCGCCGCAGAGTGACCGGGCCGCCGCGGCCGCGGCCCGGCGAGCGGGCGCGGGCCACGGCCCGCCCGGCCTCCCGCCCCGCGACCCGCCGCCCCGCCGCGCAGCGCACCCCGCACACCATCCGCCTCGGCAGCCCGAGGCCCCGGCTGCGCCTGGTCGGCGTGGGGCTGACCCTGGTCATGCTGGCCTTCGTCGTCCGGCTCCTCCAGGTGCAGGCCGTCGACGCGTCCGCCTACTCCGCCAAGGCCACCGAGAACCGCTTCGCCAGCTACACCCTGGCCGCGGAGCGCGGGGAGATCACCGACCGCAAGGGCGTGGCCCTGGCCACCAGCGTCGACGCGTACGACATCACCGCCGACCCCAAGATGTTCACGCCGCAGGAGAGCAAGGCCCCCGACGCCCCCGAGCAGGCCGCCGCGCTCCTCGCGCCGATCCTCGGCAAGGACGCCAAGGAGCTCACCGCACGCCTGAAGACCAAGAACACCCGCTACGTGATCCTGGCCCGCCGTCAGACCCCCCAGGTCTGGAACCAGATCAAGGACCTCAAGAAGCTCTTCGCCGACAAGGCCGCCGCCGACAAGCGCGGCAACGGCCCCGGCGCCAACGTCATCGCGGGCGTCTTCAACGAGGTCAGCAGCAAGCGCGTGTACCCGAACGGCGATCTCGCCGCCGGGATACTGGGTTACGTCAACGCCGAGGGCAAGGGCGGCGGCGGCCTGGAGTCCTCCCTCGACAAGAAGCTGTCCGGCAAGGACGGCCGGCTCACGTACGCCCAGTCCGGCGGCCGCCGCGTCCCCACCGCGGGATCCAGCGAGAAGCCCGCCGTACCCGGCGACGACATCGAGCTGACCATCGACCGCGACATCCAGTGGGCCGCACAGTCCGCGATCGCCGAGCAGGTCGAGAAGTCCGGCGCCGACCGCGGCTACGTCGTCGTCCAGGACACCCGCACCGGCGAGGTCCTGGCCATGGCCAACGCCCCCGGCTTCGACCCCAACGACCTGACCCGGGCCCGTTCCGCCGCCATGGGCAACGCCGCCCTCCAGGACGTGTACGAGCCCGGATCGACGGCCAAGGTGATCTCGATGGCCGCCGTCCTGGAGGAGAAGAAGGCCACCCCCGACACCCACGTCGAGGTCCCCAACCGGCTGCACCGCGGCGACCGGCTCTTCAAGGACGACGTCGACCACCCGACCTGGTACCTGACCCTCAACGGGGTCCTCGCCAAGTCCTCGAACATCGGCACCATCCTGGCCACCGGCCAGCTCGGCGCCACCCAGCCCGAGGCCAACAGGGTCCTCTACTCCTACCTGGACAAGTTCGGCATCGGGCACCCCAGCGGCCTCAACTACCCCGGCGAATCCCGCGGCATCCTCGCCAAGCCGGAGGCCTGGTCCACCTCGCAGCAGTACACGATCCCCTTCGGACAGGGCCTGTCGCTCAACGCCATGCAGGCGGCCTCCGTCTACTCCACCATCGCCAACGGCGGGGTCCGGATCACCCCGACCCTGGTGCGCGGCACCAAGGGCCCCGACGGCCGGTTCACCCCGGCCCCGGCACCCGAACAGACGCGCGTGGTCAGCCAGGGGACCGCCAAGACCCTCGCGGAGATGCTCGAATCCGTGGTCGACGACCAGGAGGGCACCGGCACCAGGGCCCGCATCCCCGGGTACCGGGTCGGCGGCAAGACCGGCACCTCCAACCGGGTGGATCCGGCCACCGGCCGCTACAAGGGCTACACCGCCTCCTTCGCCGGCTTCGCCCCGGCCGACAACCCGCGGATCACCGTCTACTGCGCCATCCAGAACCCCACCAAGGGCAGTTACTTCGGCGGCCAGATCTGCGGCCCGATCTACAAGACGGTGATGGAGTTCGCGCTCAAGACCCTCCAGGTCGCACCCACCGGAACCGCCCCGGCGGGACTCCCGGTGACCTTCGACGGCGGCCCGCCGCCCGCCACCCCGAACAACACCCCGACCGCCCCGCAGACCAGCCCGCAGCCCAGCCCGTAGACCGGCCCGCAGTCCGGGCGGTGAACCGGCCGCCCGGCCAGAAACGCGTGAGGCACCATCAGTGACAACCATCACCCCGAAACCCGGGAACCAATCGGCCGACGGCGCCCAGGGCGGGCCCTCGCTTCGCGAGCGGCCCGCCGCGCCCGGTACGCTCACCGCCGTGCCCCACGCTGATCAGCCCAGAACCGCCCAGAAAGACGCCCCGGCAGCGCCGCCGGGAGCGCCCCGGCCCGTGTCCGCCCGCCCGACCCCTCTGGGCGAGCTGGCCACCCTGCTGGGTCTGCCCGATTCAGGCGCCACACCGATCACCGGCATCACGCACGACTCCCGTGCCGTGCGCCCCGGCGATCTTTACGCCGCCCTGCCCGGCGCCCGGCTCCACGGCGCGGACTTCGCCACGCAGGCCGCCGCCCTCGGCGCGGCCGCCGTGCTGACCGATCCGGCGGGTGCCGACCGCGCCGCCGCGACCGGCCTGCCGGTGCTCACCGTCGCCGACCCGCGCGGCCGGATGGGCGAGCTCGCCGCCGAGATCTACGGCCGGCCCGGTGAGGGCCTGCTCCAGCTCGGCATCACCGGCACCTCGGGCAAGACCACCACCGCGTACCTCGTCGAGGGCGGACTGCGCGCCGCCGGACGCACGACCGGACTGGTCGGCACCGTCGAGATGCGCATCGGCGACGAGCGCATCAAGTCCGAGCGCACCACCCCCGAGGCCACCGACCTCCAGGCCCTGTTCGCCGTCATGCGCGAACGCGGCGTCGAGGCCGTGGCCATGGAGGTCTCCAGTCACGCCCTGGTGCTGGGCCGGGTCGACGGATGCGTCTTCGACGTCGCCGTCTTCAACAACCTGAGCCCGGAACACATGGAGTTCCACTCCGACATGGAGGACTACTTCCAGGCCAAGGCGCAGCTCTTCACCGAGCGCCGCGCCCGCCTCGGCGTGGTCAACGTCGACGACGAGTACGGCCGCCGCCTCGCGAAGGAGGCGCCGATCCCGGTCGTGACCTTCTCCGCCGCCGGCGACCCGGCCGCCGACTGGCGCGCCGAGGACGTGGTCAGCGGCCCCATGGACTCCACCCTGACCCTGGTCGGGCCCGAGGGACAGCGCGTACGGGCCACCGCCCCGCTGGCCGGCCCGTTCAACGTCGCGAACACCGTCGCCGCGATCGTCACGCTCGCCGCCGCCGGCCTGGACCCGCAGACCGCCGCCGACGGCGTCGCCGCGGTCCCCGGCGTCCCGGGCCGCCTGGAACGGGTCGACGCGGGACAGCCGTACCTGGCCGTCGTCGACTACGCCCACAAGACGGACGCCGTCGAGTCGGTGCTGCGCGCCCTGCGCGAGGTCACCACCGGCAAGCTGCACATCGTCCTCGGCTGCGGCGGTGACCGCGACACCACCAAGCGCGCCCCGATGGGCGCCGCGGCGGCCCGGTACGCCGACGTCGCCGTCCTGACCTCCGACAACCCGCGCTCCGAGGACCCGCTCGCGATCCTCGCCGCGATGTTCGAGGGCGCCGTGTCGGTGCCGCCCGCCGAGCGCGCCACCGTCCTCGTCGACGCCGACCGGGCCGCGGCCATCGCGGCCGCCGTCGCGCGCGCCGCGGCCGGGGACACCGTCCTCGTCGCCGGCAAGGGCCACGAGCAGGGCCAGGACACCGCGGGCGTCGTACGCCCCTTCGACGACCGCGCCGTGCTCCGCGCGGCCATCGAGACCCAGCAGCACAGCGCCCGACAGGCCGAGGTGAACCAGTGATCGCCCTTTCCCTCGCCGAGATCGCCGACATCACCGGCGGGCGGCCCCACGACATACCGGATCCCTCGGTGCGGATCGGCGGCCCCGTCGTCATCGACTCCCGCCAGGTGGAGCCCGGGAGCCTCTTCGCCGCCTTCGAGGGCGAGCACGTCGACGGCCACGACTACGCCGAGCGCGCGGTCGCGGCCGGCGCCGCGGCCGTCCTCGCCGCCCGCCCCGTGGGCGTACCGGCGATCGTGGTCCCCGACGTCGAGAAGGCCCTCGGCGTCCTCGCCCGCACCGTCGTCGAACGCCTCGGCACCGACGTGGTGGCGCTGACCGGCTCGGCCGGCAAGACGTCCACCAAGGACCTCATCGCCCAGGTGCTCCAGCACCACGCGCCCACGGTGTGGACGCCCGGCTCCCTCAACAACGAGATCGGCCTGCCGCTCACGGCCCTGAAGGCCACCGCCGAAACCCGGCACCTCGTCCTGGAGATGGGCGCCCGCGGCATCGGCCACATCGCCTACCTGACCGGCCTGACCCCGCCGCGCATCGGACTCGTCCTGAACGTCGGCACCGCCCACATCGGCGAGTTCGGCGGTCGCGAGGCCATTGCCCAGGCCAAGGGAGAGCTGGTCGAGGCCCTGCCGGCCGAAGCCGACGGCGGGGTCGCCGTCCTCAACGCCGACGACCTGCTGGTGCGGGCCATGTCCGCCCGCACCAAGGCCCGTACCGTCCTGTTCGGGGAGGCCGAGGACGCCGACGTACGGGCCACCGAGGTGCGGATGACACCCGCCGGACAACCCTCCTTCACACTCCACACCCCGACCGGGTGCAGCGATGTGACCTTGCGGCTGTACGGTGAGCACCACGTGTCGAACGCGCTTGCCGCGGCCGCCGTCGCCCATGTCCTGGGCATGTCCGTCGAAGAGATCGCCACAGCGCTCTCCGAGGCGGGCACGCTGTCACGGTGGCGGATGGAGGTCACCGAGCGCGCGGACGGCGTGACGATCGTCAACGACGCCTACAACGCGAATCCCGAGTCCATGCGGGCCGCCCTGCGCGCACTTGCCGCGATGGGGGACTCCGCCAGGGCGAGGGGGGGACGTACGTGGGCGGTGCTCGGCCCCATGGCCGAGCTCGGCGACGCTGCGCTGGCCGAGCACGACGCGGTGGGACGGCTCGCCGTCCGGCTCAACGTGAGCAAGCTCGTGGCAGTCGGGGGCAGGGAAGCGTCCTGGCTGCAACTGGGCGCATATAACGAGGGTTCGTGGGGTGAGGAGTCGGTGCTCGTGTCCGACGCGCAGGCGGCAGTGGACCTGTTGCGCAGTGAACTGCGCCCGGGGGACGTCGTGCTGGTGAAGGCTTCCAGGTCGATCGGCCTGGAGCGGGTCGCGCAGGCGCTGCTCGACAGCGAGGGCGAGGTCGCCGGCCGATGAGGCAGATCCTGTTCGCGGGTGTCATCGGTATGTTCCTCACCGTCATCGGCACCCCCCTCCTGATCAAGCTGCTGGCCCGCAAGGGCTACGGCCAGTTCATCCGCGACGACGGCCCCCGCGGCCACGCCGGGAAGAAGGGCACGCCCACCATGGGCGGCATCTCCTTCATCCTGGCGACGCTCATCGCGTACGCGGCGACGAAGGCCATCACCGGCGAATCGCCGAGCATGTCCGGCCTGCTCGTGCTCTTCCTGATGGCGGGCATGGGCGTGGTCGGTTACCTCGACGACTACATCAAGATCGTCAAGCGCCGTTCGCTCGGTCTGCGGGCCAAGGCCAAGATGGCCGGCCAGCTGATCGTCGGCATCGCCTTCGCGGTCCTCGCGTTGCAGTTCTCGGACTCGCGCGGACTGACCCCGGCCTCCACGAAGCTGTCGTTCGTCACGGACTTCGGCTGGGCGATCGGGCCCGTGCTGTTCGTGGTCTGGGCGCTGTTCATGATCCTGGCCATGTCCAACGGCGTGAACCTGACCGACGGTCTGGACGGCCTCGCCACCGGCGCCGCCGTGATGGTCTTCGGCGCCTACACCTTCATCGGCGTCTGGCAGTTCCAGGAGTCCTGCGTCAACGCGCAGACCCTGACCAACCCGAACGCCTGTTTCGAAGTGCGCGACCCGCTGGACCTCGCGGTCGTCGCCTCCGCCCTGATGGGAGCCTGCTTCGGCTTCCTGTGGTGGAACACCTCGCCCGCCAAGATCTTCATGGGTGACACCGGCTCGCTCGCCCTCGGCGGCGCACTCGCGGGCCTCGCCATCTGCTCCCGCACGGAGCTCCTGATGGCACTCCTCGGCGGCCTCTTCGTGCTCATCACGATGTCGGTCGTCATCCAGGTCGGCTCCTTCAAGCTGACCGGAAAGCGCGTCTTCCGCATGGCCCCGCTCCAGCACCACTTCGAACTCAAGGGCTGGTCCGAAGTCCTCGTCGTGGTCCGCTTCTGGATCATCCAGGGCATGTGCGTGATCGTCGGTCTCGGTCTCTTCTACGCGGGATGGGCAGCAGACAAGTGACCTCCTGGCAGGACAGGAACATCACCGTCGCCGGTCTCGGCGTGAGCGGCATCAGTGCCGCCCGCGCCCTGGCCGGCCTCGGCGCTTCGGTGACCGTCGTCGACGGCGGCGACAGCGAGGGCCACCGGTCCCGTGCCGCGGAGCTGGAGGCGGCGGGGATCTCCGTACGCCTGGGCGACGCGGAGACCCTCCCCGAGGGCACGGGCCTCGTGGTCACCTCGCCGGGCTGGAAGCCCGACAGCCCCCTGTTCGCGGCCGCGGCCGAGGCCGGGGTGGACGTCGTGGGCGACGTCGAGATCGCCTGGCTGCTGCGCGGCGAGAACGCCGCGCCCTGGCTCGCGATCACCGGCACCAACGGCAAGACCACCACCACCCAGATGCTCGCGTCGATCCTGCGCGCGGCCGGTCTGAAGACCGCGGCCGTCGGCAACATCGGCACCCCGATCATCGACGTGGTGACCGGCGACGAGACCTACGACGTCCTCGCCGTCGAGCTCTCCAGCTACCAGCTGCACTGGGCGCCCTCGGTGCGCGCCCACTCGGCCGCCGTCCTGAACCTGGCCCCGGACCACCTGGACTGGCACGGCTCGATGGACGCCTACGCCGCCGACAAGGGCCGCATCTACGAGGGCAACACGGTCGCGTGCGTCTACAACGTCGCCGACCCCGCCACCGAGGCCCTGGTCGTCGAGGCGGACGTCGAGGAGGGCTGCCGCGCCATCGGCTTCACCCTCGGCGCCCCCGGCCCCTCCATGCTCGGCGTGGTCGACGGGATCCTCGTGGACCGCGCCTTCGTCGAGAACCGGCAGAAGAACGCCCAGGAGCTCGCCGAGGTCAAGGACGTCAACCCGCCGGCCCCGCACAACATCGCCAACGCCCTCGCGGCGGCGGCCCTCGCCCGCGCCTTCGGCGTGGAACCGCGCGCGGTCCGCGACGGCCTGCGCGACTTCCGCCCCGACGCCCACCGCGTCTCGTACGTGGACGAGGTCGGCGGGATCACCTACATCGACGACTCCAAGGCCACCAACACGCACGCCGCGGAGGCCTCCCTCGCGGCCTTCGAACCGGTCGTCTGGATCGCCGGGGGCCTCGCCAAGGGCGCGACCTTCGACGAGCTCGTCCAGAAGTCCGCAGACCGGCTGCGCGCGGTGGTGCTGATCGGCGCCGACCGGGCGCTGATCGCCGAGGCACTGGCGCGACACGCCCCCGAGGTCCCGGTCGTCGACCTCGAACGGACCGACACTGGGGCGATGCTCGCAGCGGTCCGGGAGGCGGCCCGGCTCGCGAAGTCCGGCGACACGGTCCTGCTCGCTCCCGCGTGTGCCTCGATGGACATGTTCGCGAACTACAACAAGCGCGGGGACGCGTTCGCCGACGCCGTGCGCGAACTGGCCGCCGAGAGCGCCTAGGTCGATCCGGGGCAGGATTCCTGCCCGACCCGGCTGCTCGCCTCGTACGAGTGGAGGGGAAGATCACAGATGCCGGCCAAGCAGATGCTGCCGGGGCGGCGACCCGCCGCCGTGAAGGCGCAGGGCCGCAAACGCCCCGCGGTCACCGCCCGGCGGCCCGCCCGCGGGCCGCTGCAGCGGCTGCGGCGCGCACAGCGGCAGTTGAGCAAGGCCTGGGACCGGCCGCTCACGGCCTATTACCTGATTTTCGGCAGCTCGCTGCTCCTCACCGGGCTCGGCCTGGTGATGGTCTACTCGGCCTCCATGATCAAGGCCCTCCAGCTGGGCCTGGGGGACGCGTACTTCTTCAAGAAGCAGTTCCTGGCCGCCCTGATCGGTTCCGTCCTGCTCTTCGCAGCCTCCCGGATGCCGGTCAAGCTGCACCGGGCCCTGTCCTATCCGGTGCTCGCCGGCACCCTGTTCCTGATGGTCCTGGTCCAGGTCCCCGGGATAGGCGTCTCGATCAACGGCAACCAGAATTGGATCTCCCTTGGCGGTCCGTTCATGCTCCAGCCCAGTGAGTTCGGCAAACTGGCCCTGATCCTGTGGGGCGCCGACCTGCTGGCCCGCAAGGGGGACAAAGGGCTGCTGAGCCAGTGGAAGCACCTGCTGGTGCCGCTGGTCCCGGTGGCCTTCCTGCTGCTCGGGCTGATCATGCTGGGCGGGGACATGGGCACCGCGATGATCCTGGGCGCCGTCCTGTTCGGGCTGCTCTGGCTCGCCGGGGCGCCGACCCGGATGTTCGCGGGGGTCCTGCTCTTCGCGGGTGTGATCGTCGCACTGCTCATCAAGACCAGCCCGCACCGCATGGACCGGCTCGCCTGCCTCGGGGCGACGGATCCGGGCAAGAACGACCTTTGCTGGCAGGCCGTGCACGGGATCTACGCCCTGGCATCCGGTGGATGGTTCGGTTCCGGCCTGGGGGCGAGTGTGGAAAAATGGGGGCAACTGCCCGAAGCCCACACCGACTTCATCTTTGCCATCACCGGTGAGGAACTGGGGCTGGCGGGGACGCTGTCGGTGCTCGCCCTGTTCGCGGCCCTAGGCTATGCGGGTATCCGCGTGGCCGGACGCACGGAGGACTCCTTCGTACGGTATGCCGCGGGAGGCGTCACCACGTGGATCACGGCCCAGGCCGTGATCAACATCGGTGCGGTGCTCGGCCTGCTGCCGATCGCCGGTGTGCCCCTCCCGCTGTTCTCCTACGGAGGGTCGGCCCTGCTGCCGACCATGTTCGCGGTCGGACTGCTCATCGCCTTCGCGCGGGAGGAGCCGGCGGCGCGAGCGGCGCTCGCGATGCGCCGGCCGAGGTTCGGCCGGCAGCGGAGCGGGCCGATATGGAAGTCGATGAGACGGCGCGTCAAGAGGCGTCCGTCCGGAGAGCGGTGAATTTCGGTGCATGTCGTACTCGCCGGTGGGGGGACCGCCGGCCACATCGAGCCGGCGCTCGCCCTCGCGGACGCCCTGCGCAGGCAGGACCCGACCGTGGGCATCACCGCCCTCGGTACCGAACGCGGCCTTGAAACGCGGCTGGTCCCGGAGCGGGGCTACGAGCTGGGGCTGATCCCCGCCGTACCGCTGCCCCGCAAGCCCACGCCCGAGCTGATCACCGTCCCCGGGCGGCTGCGCGGCACCATCAAGGCCGCCGAGGAGATCCTGTCCCGGACCAAGGCGGACTGCGTCGTCGGCTTCGGCGGCTACGTGGCCCTGCCCGGCTACCTGGCCGCCAAGCGGCTCGGGGTGCCGATCATCGTCCACGAGGCCAACGCCCGGCCCGGACTGGCCAACAAGATCGGCTCCCGCTACGCGCACGCCGTCGCGGTGTCCACCCCGGACAGCAAGCTGCGCGGCGCCCGCTACGTGGGCATCCCGCTGCGCCGGTCCATCTCCACCCTCGACCGGGCCGCCGTCCGCCCCGAGGCGCGCGCCGCCTTCGGGCTGGACCCCAACCTGCCGACGCTGCTGGTCTCCGGCGGCTCGCAGGGCGCCCGCCGCCTCAACGAGGTGATCCAGCAGGTCGCTCCGACCCTCCAGCGCTCCGGGATCCAGATCCTGCACGCGGTCGGCCCGAAGAACGAACTGCCGCGTGTCGACAACATGCCCGGGATGCCGCCGTACGTCCCGGTACCGTACGTGGACCGGATGGACCTCGCGTACGCCGCCGCCGACATGATGCTGTGCCGCGCGGGCGCGATGACCGTCGCCGAACTCTCCGCCGTCGGACTGCCGGCCGCCTACGTACCGCTGCCCATCGGCAACGGCGAACAGCGGCTCAACGCCCAGCCGGTGGTCAAGGCCGGCGGCGGCCTGCTCGTGGACGACGCGGAACTGACGCCCGACTGGGTGCTCGGCCAGGTCCTCCCGGTGCTGTCCGATCCGCACCGCCTGTACGAGATGTCCCGCGCCGCCGCCGAGTTCGGCCGCCGGGACGCCGACGAACTGCTCGTCGGCCTGGTCTACGAGGCGGTCGCGGCCAACAGGGCCCGCTGAGGCGGGAAGCCAGACCCAGGAGGCACAGGAGTGGCCGGAGCGACGACGGCACAGCGCGGCACGTCCGACCGGTCGGGCCGGGGCGGGAAAAGGCGCCCGGGTCCGTCCAAGCCGCCCAAGCCGCCCAAGTCGTCGAAGAGGTCGGGCCCCCGGGGACCCGGTGGCGCGCGAGCGCGCCGGGTCCCCGTCCTGGCCTCCCTCGCCGCCGCCGTGGTCCTCGCCGCGGGCGGCACCTGGGCGCTCTACGGCTCCTCCTGGCTCCGCGTCGAGAAGGTCACGGCCTCCGGCACCGAGGTGCTCACCCCCGAACAGGTCCTCGCGGCCGCGGCGGTACCCGTCGGCGCGCCCCTCGTCGGCGTCGACACGGACGAGATCGCGAGCCGTCTGCGCCGGCGGCTCCCCCGTATCGATTCGGTCGACGTGGTGCGGGCCTGGCCGCACGGAATCGGGCTGAAAGTGACGGAACGCAAACCCGTCCTGCTCATCAAGAAGGAAGCGGAGTTCGTCGAAGTGGACGCGTCCGGTGTGCGATTCGACACGGTCGGACGCGCCCCCGCGGGTGTTCCGGTCCTGGAATTGACCGCGGAGCACTCGCCGAGCGCCCGCCGCTTCGACGAGCAGCGGCTCCTGCGGGAGGCGGTGGGGATCGCCGGAAGCCTCCCCGCCGCGATCGCGAAAGAGACTTTGCAGGTCAAGGTGCGGTCGTACGATTCGGTGCTGCTCCAGCTGACCAAGGGGCGCACGGTCGTGTGGGGGAGCGGCGAACTGGGTGAGGCCAAGGGCCGCGCGCTGACCGCTCTGCTGAAAGCCTCGCCCAAGGCCGACCACTTCGACGTGAGCGTACCCACCGCGCCCGCGGTGTCCGGGAGTTGACGTCCGGTCGAACAGCGAAGCACCCTGGTTGGCCACCGATACGGGTGATCACATAGGGTGAAAAGAAAAACGGGAGGTTCGGCGTGTTCGTTGAACCCGCGCTACTTGTCGACTTAGTGTCCTGTTCGGAAGAGTCCAGAGAACAGACACACTCCTAACCCTAAACTTCAGGGTTAGGGTTCGGGTCGGCGCGTACGAACCGTCCCAATTTCGGCATCAGTCGTCGCACCGCAGACCCGCGAAGCGGCGACACGTAATCGAGGCGAGAGGCCTTCGACGTGGCAGCACCGCAGAACTACCTCGCAGTCATCAAGGTCATCGGTGTCGGCGGCGGTGGTGTCAATGCCATCAACCGAATGATCGAGGTCGGTCTCAAGGGTGTCGAGTTCATCGCCATCAACACGGACGCCCAGGCGCTGTTGATGAGCGACGCCGACGTCAAGCTCGACGTCGGTCGTGAACTCACCCGGGGCCTCGGCGCCGGAGCCAACCCGGCCGTCGGCCGCAAGGCGGCAGAGGACCACCGCGAGGAGATCGAGGAGGTCCTCAAGGGGGCCGACATGGTCTTCGTCACCGCCGGCGAGGGCGGCGGCACCGGCACCGGCGGCGCACCCGTCGTGGCCAACATCGCGCGCTCGCTGGGCGCCCTGACGATCGGTGTGGTCACCCGGCCGTTCACCTTCGAGGGCCGGCGCCGCGCGAACCAGGCGGAGGACGGCATCGCCGAGCTCCGCGAAGAGGTCGACACCCTCATCGTCATCCCCAACGACCGCCTGCTGTCCATCTCGGACCGCCAGGTCAGCGTCCTGGACGCCTTCAAGTCGGCCGACCAGGTCCTGCTCTCCGGCGTCCAGGGCATCACCGACCTCATCACCACCCCGGGTCTGATCAACCTCGACTTCGCGGACGTCAAGTCCGTCATGTCCGAGGCCGGCTCCGCACTGATGGGCATCGGCTCGGCCCGCGGCGACGACCGCGCGGTGGCCGCCGCCGAGATGGCGATCTCCTCGCCGCTGCTGGAGGCCTCCATCGACGGGGCGCGGGGCGTCCTGCTCTCCATCTCCGGTGGCTCGGACCTCGGCCTCTTCGAGATCAACGAGGCCGCGCAGCTGGTCAGCGAGGCCGCCCACCCCGAGGCGAACATCATCTTCGGCGCCGTCATCGACGACGCGCTCGGCGACGAGGTACGGGTCACCGTGATCGCGGCCGGGTTCGACGGCGGACAGCCCCCGGCCCGCCGGGACAACGTCATCGGCGCCGCGTCCACCAAGCGCGAGGAGCCGGCCCCCGCGCCGGTGCGCGCCCCGGAGCCGGTCCGCCCGGCCTTCGGCGGACTCGGCACGGTCACCCCGCGCGAGGAGCCCCCGGCTCCGGTGGAGATCCCCGTCGAGCCGATGCCCGCGCCGCAGGTGCCGACGGCCCGGCCGTACCAGGACAGCCCGGCCGAAGAGCTGGATGTTCCGGACTTCTTGAAGTGACACTGGGGCAGCATCACGAGAGCGGCGCCCACTTCGCCTTCACCGACCGGTGGGGCGGAGTGAGCGCCGTTCCGTACGAGGAGCTCAATCTCGGCGGCGCGGTCGGAGACGACCCGGCCGCCGTTCGTGCGAACCGGGCCGCCGTGGCGCGGGAGCTGGGCGTCGACCCGGACCTCGTCGTCTGGATGAACCAGGTGCACGGACGGGACGTCGCAGTGGTGGACGGCCCGTGGGCCGCCGGTGACGCGGTCCCGGCGGTGGACGCGGTGGTGACCGCGCGTCGGGGGCTCGCCCTCGCCGTGCTCACCGCCGACTGCACCCCCGTGCTGCTGGCCGACCCCGTCGCCGGGGTCGTCGGTGCCGCCCACGCCGGGCGGCCCGGCCTGGTGGCCGGAGTGGTGCCGGCCGCGGTCGAGGCGATGACGGCCCTGGGCGCGGACCCCGCGCGCATGGTCGCCCGTACCGGACCGGCCGTCTGCGGGCGGTGCTACGAAGTGCCCGCCGAGATGCGGGAGGCGGTCGCCGCCGTGGTTCCGGCCGCGTGGGCCGAGACCAGCTGGGGGACGCCGGCGGTGGACGTGGTCGCCGGGGTGCACGCGCAGCTGGCGGAGGCGGGGGTGGCGTACCGCCACCGTTCCGCGGTCTGCACACTGGAGTCGCGGGACCACTTCTCGTACCGCCGCGACCGGGTGACCGGGCGGCTCGCCGGATATGTGTGGTTGGAACGGATTGATGACAGACCGTAAGTCGGAACTCGCGGAGAACCTCGCGCGGGTGGAGGAGCGCATCGCGTCCGCCTGCGCGGCCGCGGGCCGGGGGCGGGACGAGGTGACCCTCATCGTGGTCACCAAGACATATCCGGCGAGCGACGTACGACTGCTGGCGGAGCTGGGCGTCCGTCATGTTGCGGAAAACCGGGACCAGGACGCCGCGCCCAAGGCCGGGGCCTGCGCGGATCTGCCGTTGAACTGGCACTTCGTGGGTCAGTTGCAGACGAACAAAGTCCGTTCCGTGGCGGGATACGCACATGTCGTGCAGTCGGTCGACCGGCCGAAGCTCGTCACGGCGCTGTCGGCGGCTGCGGAGGCGCAGGGGCGCGAACTCGGCTGTCTGGTGCAGATCGCGCTCGACGCGGAGTCGGGGGAGCGCGGCGCGCGCGGAGGCGCGGCGCCGGACCTGCTCCCGGAGTTGGCGGACCTCGTGGCCGCCGCGCCGGGACTGCGGATCGACGGCCTGATGACCGTCGCCCCGCTGGCCGGCCCCTACGCGGGGCGCGAACGGGAGGCCTTCGAGCGGCTGGTGGAATTGTCATCCGGCCTGCGCGCGGACCATCCGGCTGCCACGATGGTGTCGGCCGGAATGAGCGCCGACCTGGAACAGGCCGTGCTGGCGGGTGCGACACATGTACGCGTCGGCACTGCGGTACTCGGCGCGAGACCCCGGCTCGGGTAACGTCGCGAAGAAAGTCGGACCACAGCAGAAAATATGGTCATTTCCGCAGATGAGCGGACAGACCACGTGGATCGCGGGCAGTTGGTGACTTTGGTGACACAGCTACTTTGCTGACGGACACAGCGACACCTGCGACAGGGCGATCCACCACAGAGCGGAGGACTCGGAGAATGGCCGGCGCGATGCGCAAGATGGCGGTCTACCTCGGCCTCGTGGAGGACGACCGGTACGACAACCCGGGGTACGACCCCGATGACGAGTTCGAGCCCGAGCCGGAGCCGGAGCGCGCGCGGGACCGGGATCGCCGACAGCAGCCCGTGCACCAATCGCCCGTAACGGACGAACCGGTACGAGCCGTACAGCCTCCGGCGCCGCGGGAGCCCCTCCCAATTCCGTCAGAAAACGGACGTCCCGCGCGAATTGCCCCCGTGGCATCCATCACACCTGACCGCACCAACCTGGAGAAGAACGCACCCGTGATCATGCCCAAGGTCGTCTCCGAGCGGGAGCCGTACCGCATCACGACGCTGCACCCCCGGACCTACAACGAGGCCCGTACCATCGGGGAACACTTCCGTGAGGGCACTCCGGTGATCATGAATCTCACGGAGATGGACGACACGGACGCGAAGCGTCTCGTCGACTTCGCCGCCGGCCTCGTCTTCGGTCTGCACGGCAGTATTGAACGCGTGACACAGAAGGTGTTCCTGCTGTCGCCTGCTAACGTCGATGTCACGGCGGAGGACAAGGCCCGCATCGCGGAGGGCGGGTTCTTCAACCAAAGCTAGACCGATCCGTCAGACACGGGACCGGGAACAGAGCGAGAACGGGGAGAGGGAAGCGCGGGATGGGCGTCGCACTGCAAGTGGTCTACATCGCGCTGATGTGCTTCCTCATCGTGCTGATCTTCCGACTGGTCATGGACTACGTGTTCCAGTTCGCACGTTCATGGACACCCGGCAAGGCGATGGTGGTCGTTCTGGAGGCCACCTACACTGTCACCGATCCACCGCTCAAGCTTCTCCGGCGATTCATTCCGCCGTTGCGTCTCGGGGGCGTGGCACTCGACCTGTCCTTCTTCGTTCTGATGATCATCGTTTACATCCTCATCAGTTTCGTGAGCACCGCTGCGAGAAGCGTGTGAACGATGTGCTTCCCCGCGGGCGCGGGGACAGTCCCGATACGGTCTTGCCGACTGCCGACGACTACGTAGAGGTGAAGAAGACATGCCGCTGACCCCCGAGGACGTGCGGAACAAGCAGTTCACGACCGTCCGCCTCCGAGAAGGCTATGACGAGGACGAGGTCGATGCCTTCCTCGACGAGGTCGAGTCCGAACTGACGCGCCTGCTGCGCGAGAACGAGGACCTGCGCGCCAAGCTGGCCGCCGCGACGCGTGCCGCCGCGCAGAGCCAGCAGCAGCAGCAGAACATGCGCAAGCCGGAGCCCCAGGACCAGCGAGGCCCGGGCGCCCCCGTGCCCGCGGCCATATCCGGCCCGCCGCAGCAGCAGCAGCCGCAGATGGGCCCGCCGCAGCTTCCCGGCGGCCAGCCGCAGCTGCCGCCCGGTCCCGGTGGACACGGACCGCAGGGTCCGGGCCCGATGGGCGGCCCCATGCAGCAGCAGTCCATGGGTGGCCAGCACCCCATGGCGCCGCAGCAGCAGATGGGCCAGCCCCCCATGCAGCAGCAGTCCATGGGTGGCCAGAACCCGCTCGGCCAGCCGATGGGCCAGCAGATGCAGCCGATGGGGCAGCAGATGCAGCCCATGGGCCAGCCCATGCAGCAGATGCAGCAGCCGCCGCAGCTCCCGCAGCAGGGCCCCGGTGGCGACAGCGCCGCCCGCGTCCTGTCGCTCGCGCAGCAGACCGCCGACCAGGCGATCGCGGAGGCCCGCTCCGAGGCCAACAAGATCGTCGGCGAGGCCCGTTCGCGCGCCGAGGGCCTGGAGCGGGACGCCCGCGCCAAGGCCGACGCGCTGGAGCGGGACGCGCAGGAGAAGCACCGCGTCGCGATGGGCTCCCTGGAGTCCGCCCGCGCCACGCTGGAGCGCAAGGTCGAGGACCTGCGGGGCTTCGAGCGCGAGTACCGTACGCGTCTGAAGTCCTACCTGGAGTCGCAGCTGCGCCAGCTGGAGACCCAGGCCGACGACTCCCTGGCCCCGCCGCGCAACCCGGCCGGTCCGGCGCTGCCGCCGTCGCCTTCGCCGTCGATGGCTCCGGCCGGTGCCATGGGTCACTCGATGGGCAACCCGTCCATGGGTGCTCCGGCCCCCATGGGCGGTCCCTCCCCGATGGGTGGTGGCCCGTCCTACGGCGGCCAGCAGCAGATGTCCCCGGCGATGACGCAGCCGATGGCTCCGGTGCGGCCGGCCGCGCCGCAGCCGATGCAGCAGGCGCCGTCTCCCATGCGGGGCTTCCTGATCGACGAGGACGACAACTAGGCGCCGCCGCTCGTCGTCGGCAGTCTTACGGGCCGGGCCCGGGTTCCCATCGGAACCCGGGCCCGCCCCGTTCCCGTACCCGGGCGCCGCTGCCGGTGCCCGCTGCGCGGGCTGTCCCCTACCCGCCCTTCCTCCGTTCCCGCCTCAGTCGCCGGCGCGGCTGAAAGACCCTGGGGCTCCGCCCCAGACCCCGCGCCTCAAACGCCGGCGGCGGCTGGATTGTCCGGAGGGCAATTCCAGCCCCGCCGGCGATTGAGGCGCGGGCGCGGAGCGCCGTGCTGTGAGCCGCGCCCCGCGATCGGGGCGGGTACCGGAAAACGAAAAGGCCCGCACCCCCCGGAGGGAAGGGTGCGGGCCGCCGGCCCGGGGGTTACGCCTTGCGGAGGCGGAACGTCAGGGACAGGGACTCGTCCGTGAACGGCTCGCCGTACGCCGCGTCCGCCTCGCCGGAGGCGAAGTCCGTGGCGAGGACCTCGTCCGCGATCAGGGCCGCGTGGTCCGTCAGGGCCGTGACGACCTCCGGCTCCGTGGCGGACCACCGCAGGGCGATGCGGTCCGCCACGTCGAGGCCGGAGTTCTTGCGGGCCTCCTGGATCAGGCGGATCGCGTCACGGGCGAGGCCCGCCAGCTTCAGCTCCGGCGTGATCTCCAGGTCCAGGGCGACCGTCGCGCCGGAGTCGGAGGCCACCGACCAGCCCTCGCGCGGGGTCTCCGTGATGATGATCTCCTCCGGGGTGAGGGAAACGGACTCCCCGTTCACCTCGACCTCGGCGGAGCCGGACCGCAGGGCCAGCGACAGCGCCGCCGCGTCGGCCGCGGCCACCGCCTTGGCCACGTCCTGCACGCCCTTGCCGAAGCGCTTGCCCAGCGCCCGGAAGTTCGCCTTGGCCGTGGTGTCCACCAGGGACCCGCCGACCTCCGAGAGGGAGGCCAGGGAGGAGACGTTCAACTCCTCCGTGATCTGGGCCTGCAGCTCCGGCGAGAGCGCGTCGAAACCGGCCGCGCCGACCAGCGCGCGCGACAGCGGCTGGCGGGTCTTGACCCCGGACTCCGCGCGGGTCGCGCGGCCCAGCTCCACCAGGCGGCGGACCAGCAGCATCTGCTGGGACAGGACCGGGTCGATCGCGGTGGCGTCCGCGACCGGCCAGGTGGACAGGTGCACCGACTCGGGGGCCTCCGGGGTGACCGGGACGATCATGTCCTGCCAGACCCGCTCCGTGATGAAGGGGGTCAGCGGGGCCATCAGGCGGGTGACCGTCTCGACGACCTCGTGCAGGGTGCGCAGGGCACCCTTGTCGCCCTGCCAGAAGCGGCGGCGCGAGCGGCGCACGTACCAGTTCGAGAGGTCGTCGACGAAGGCGGAGAGGAGCTTGCCGGCGCGCTGGGTGTCGTAGGACTCCATCGCCCCGGTGACCTCGGTGACCAGGGTGTGGAGCTCGGAGAGCAGCCAGCGGTCCAGGACCGTGCGGTCCGCCGGGGCCGGGTCGGCCGCCGAGGGGGCCCAGCCGGAGGTACGGGCGTACAGCGCCTGGAAGGCGACGGTGTTCCAGTACGTGAGGAGGGTCTTGCGGACGACCTCCTGGATCGTGCCGTGGCCGACGCGACGCGCCGCCCACGGGGAGCCGCCGGCCGCCATGAACCAGCGCACCGCGTCGGCGCCGTGCTGGTCCATGAGCGGGATCGGCTGGAGGATGTTGCCCAGGTGCTTGGACATCTTGCGGCCGTCCTCGGCGAGGATGTGGCCCAGGCAGACCACGTTCTCGTAGGCGGACTTGTCGAAGACGAGGGTGCCGACCGCCATCAGCGTGTAGAACCAGCCGCGGGTCTGGTCGATGGCCTCCGAGATGAACTGCGCCGGGTAGCGCTTCTCGAAGATCTCCTTGTTCTTGTACGGGTAGCCCCACTGCGCGAACGGCATCGAGCCCGAGTCGTACCAGGCGTCGATGACCTCGGGGACGCGGACGGCCTCCAGGGAGCAGCCCTCGGCCGTGCAGGTGAAGGTGACGTCGTCGATGTACGGGCGGTGCGGGTCCAGGGCCGAGTGGTCCTGCCCGGACAGCTCGCTCAGCTCCGCGCGCGAGCCGACGCAGGTGAGGTGGTTCTCCTCGCAGCGCCAGATCGGCAGCGGGGTGCCCCAGTAGCGGTTGCGGGACAGTGCCCAGTCGATGTTGTTGTTCAGCCAGTCGCCGAAGCGGCCCTGCTTGACCGAGTCCGGGAACCAGTTCGTCTTCTCGTTCTCCCGCAGCATCGCGTCCTTGACGGCGGTGGTGCGGACGTACCAGGACGGCTGCGCGTAGTAGAGCAGGGCCGTGTGGCAGCGCCAGCAGTGCGGGTAGCTGTGCTCGTAGGCGATGTGCTTGAAGAGCAGGCCGCGCGCGTCGAGGTCGGCGGTGAGCTTCTCGTCGGCCTTCTTGAAGAAGACGCCGCCGACCAGCGGGACCTCCTCCTCGAAGGTGCCGTCGGGGCGGACGGGGTTCACGACGGGCAGGCCGTACGCGCGGCAGACCGCGAGGTCGTCGGCGCCGAAGGCGGGGGACTGGTGGACCAGACCGGTGCCGTCCTCGGTCGTGACGTACTCGGCGTTCACGACGTAGTGGGCCTCGGCCGGGAACTCGACCAGCTCGAAGGGGCGCTGGTACGTCCAGCGCTCCATCTCCTTGCCGGTGAAGGACTCGCCGGTGGCCTCCCAGCCCTCGCCGAGGGACTTCTCCAGCAGCGGCTGGGCGACGACGAGCTTCTCCGAGTCCTCGACGCCGGTACGGCGCGCGACGACGTACGTGACCTCGGGGTGGGCGGCGACCGCGGTGTTGGACACCAGGGTCCACGGGGTCGTCGTCCAGACCAGCAGGGCCGCCTCGCCCGCGAGGGGACCGGAGGTCAGCGGGAAGCGGACGTAGACCGAGGGGTCCACGACCGTCTCGTAGCCCTGCGCCAGCTCGTGGTCGGAGAGGCCGGTGCCGCAGCGCGGGCACCAGGGGGCCACGCGGTGGTCCTGGGTGAGCAGGCCCTTGTTGAAGATCTCCTTCAGCGACCACCACACGGACTCGACGTACTCGGGGTCCATGGTCCGGTAGGCGTCGTCCAGGTCGACCCAGTAGCCCATACGGGTCGTGAGCTCGGTGAACGCGTCGGTGTGGCGGGTCACGGACTCGCGGCACTTGGCGTTGAACTCGGCGATGCCGTACGCCTCGATGTCCTGCTTGCCGTTGAAGCCGAGTTCCTTCTCGACGGCGAGCTCGACGGGCAGGCCGTGGCAGTCCCAGCCGGCCTTGCGGGCCACGTGGTAGCCGCGCATGGTGCGGAACCGGGGGAAGACGTCCTTGAAGACGCGGGCCTCGATGTGGTGCGCGCCGGGCATGCCGTTCGCGGTGGGCGGGCCCTCGTAGAAGACCCACTCGGGGCGTCCCTCGGACTGCTCCAGGGTCTTCGCGAAGGTCTTGCTCTCGCGCCAGAAGTCGAGGACCGCGTGCTCAAGGGCAGGCAGGTCGACCTGGGCGGGTACCGGGCGGTACTGCGGCGGTGTGGTCATGAGGCTGAACTCTTCCTCCGGCGGGGTGTCAGTTCCGTCCGGAGGGACGAGAGCGCTGATGCTCCCGCGGTACCACCCTCCTTGGCCCCCGGACAGGTCCGGCGGCCCCCTCATTGGGGTGCGAAGCCGGTTCTACTCGCCCCCCGGGGATCCGTACGGGCTTTCTTCCGGCGGCTCAGGGGTGATCCTTCACATCGCGCTCGCCCCCGGGCTCTCACCGTCCCCGGGTCGCTCCTGGCTGCGTCCGACGCTACTCGTCCCCGTCCGTGCCTCTCGCTGCGCCCAGTGTAAGGGCCGGGGCCCGGGTCGGCAGACCGGTTATCGCGGCGCCGGCGGCGTGACCCGGACGGGCTGATCGCCCGGTACGGGATCCAGTGGGGCGGGCGGGGCGGATTACCGGGCTTCCCGCTGGGCACAACGGATGCAGGTTGACCTCGATGGACGCGTGCCCCGTTGCCGTGTGGTCGGCGCCGATTTATCGTTCCGGCACGATTCACGAACAAGATCGCAGTATGTGAAAAGGGGCCGCGGCCATGGTGGCGAAGAAGACGGCGACGCAGGAGGTGGCTGCTGTGCCAGGCTCCACGCCTGCCGCCAAACGGGCTGCTCCGGCCGAGAAGACGGCGGCGAAGAAGACAACGGCGAAGAAGACCACCACGAAGAAGACCACCACGAAGAAGACCACCACGAAGAAGGCCGTCGCGAAGAAGACCGCGGCGCAGAAGGCCCCGGCGAAGCCGGCCGACGCCACGGCGACGAGGGCGGCCGCGAAGAGCACCACGGGCAAGGCGGCGGCCACCCCGGCCGCAGCCGAGGGGGCGGCCCCGGCCGCGCGGAAGACGGGAGCTCGGAAAGTGGTTGCCAAGAAGACTGCGGGTACGGCCAGGAAGACGGCCGCTGCGGCCACCAGCGGGCTCCCCAAGGCGCGGGCCACGGCGGCGGCCACCGCGCCCGGCGAGCTCGCCGTACGCCCCGGCGAGGACCCCTGGACCGAGCAGGAGGTCGAGGAGGCCCGTACGGAGCTGGTCTCGGAGATCCTGCGGCTGCGCACCGAGCTCGACGCCTCCGAGGTGGCCATCACGGGCCTGATGCGGGACTCGGGAGACGGCGCGGGCGACGACCAGGCCGACACCGGGACCAAGAACATCACCCGGGAGTCCGAGCTGGCCCTCGCCGCGAACGCCACCTCGATGCTGGAGCAGACCGAGCGGGCCCTGGAACGCCTGGAGGCGGGCACGTACGGACTCTGCGAGAACTGCGGGCAGCCCATCGGCAAGGCGCGGATGCAGGCCTTCCCCCGGGCCACCCTGTGCGTGGACTGCAAGCAGAAGCAGGAGCGGAGGCACTAGGCACGAGGTACGTCCCCTGACGTACTCTCGTGTCTCGTCGGGATCGAGCTAGTCGAGGGACTCACGTGGCAGAGGCGGAGCGCATCATCGGTACGCCGGAGGTCGGGGACGACGCCGAGCCGCAGTCGGGGCCGGACGCGCCCAAGGGGCGCCGGCGGATCGCGGCGCTGCTCGTCGTGGCGGTGCTCGCGTACCTGGTCGACCTCGGCAGCAAGATGGTGGTCGTGGCCCGGCTGGAGCACCAGCCCCCGATCCGGGTCCTCGGCGATCTGCTGCAGTTCAACGCGATCCGCAACCCCGGCGCCGCCTTCGGCTTCGGTGAGGCGTTCACGATCATCTTCACCTGTATCGCGGCGACCGTGATCGTGGTGATCGTCCGGCTGGCGCGCAAGCTGTACAGCCTGCCGTGGGCGATCGCCCTCGGTCTGCTGCTGGGCGGCGCGCTGGGCAACCTCACCGACCGGATCTTCCGCTCGCCGGGCGTGTTCCGCGGCGCCGTGGTCGACTTCATCGCCCCCGCCCACTTCGCCGTCTTCAACCTCGCGGACTCGGCGATCGTGTGCGGCGGCATCCTGATCGTCCTGCTGTCCTTCAAGGGCCTGGACCCGGACGGCACCGTCCACAAGGACTGACCGCGGGCCCGTCGCGGGCCGGTCCCGGGCCGATCGCGGGAATGGTCCTCTGCCGAGTCCTGCATACTCGACGGGTGAGTACGATTCCCGAGATCCGCACCCTGCCCGTTCCCGATGGCCTCGAAGGCGAGCGCGTGGACGCCGCCATCGCCCGTATGTTCGGTTTCTCCCGGACGAAGGCGGCCGAGCTGGCGTCGGAGGGGAAGGTCTCGGTCGACGGCAGCGTCGTCGGCAAGTCCGAGCGCGTGCACGGCGGCGCCTGGCTCGAAGTCGAGATGCCCGCCCCGCCGCGCCCGGTCGAGCTCGTCGCCGAACCCGTGCCCGGCATGGAGATCGTCCACGACGACGACGACATCGTCGTGATCATGAAGCCGGTCGGCGTCGCCGCGCACCCGAGCCCCGGCTGGACCGGCACCACCGTCATCGGCGGGCTCGCCGCCGCCGGCTACCGGATCTCCACCTCCGGCGCGTCCGAGCGGCAGGGCGTCGTCCACCGCCTCGACGTCGGCACCTCCGGCCTGATGGCCGTCGCCAAGTCCGAGCGCGCGTACACCTCGCTGAAGAACCAGTTCCGCGAGCGGGTCGTCGACAAGCGCTACCACGCGCTGGTGCAGGGCCACCCGGACCCGATGAGCGGCACCATCGACGCGCCGATCGGGCGCCACCCCAGCGCCGATTACAAGTGGGCGGTGACCCAGGACGGCAAGGCCTCCGTCACCCACTACGACCTGATCGAGGCGTTCCGCGCCGCGTCGCTGCTGGACATCAAGCTGGAGACGGGGCGCACGCACCAGATCCGCGTGCACATGTCCGCGCACCGCCACCCCTGCGTCGGCGACCTGACCTACGGCGCCGACCCGACCGTCGCCAAGCGGCTCGGGCTGACCCGGCAGTGGCTGCACGCCGTGCGACTCGGCTTCGAGCACCCGGCCGACGGGCAGTGGGTGGAGTTCGAGAGCGGCTACCCGGCCGACCTCCAGCACGCGCTGGACGTGATCCGGGCCGAGAGCCAGTGACTTCCGTCTCGGTGCGGGTGGCTTCCTCGGAGGAGGATCTGGCCGCCTGTTACGCGGTGCGGACCGACGTGTTCGTGGTCGAGCAGTCCGTGCCGGAGTCGATCGAGTACGACGCGTACGACGCGGTCGCGGTGCACGTGCTGGCCGTGGGCCCGGAGGGTGAGGCCCTGGGCACCGGACGCCTGCTGCACGGCCCCGAGGCCCTCGGCAAGACCGGCTCGCCGGAGGTCGGCTCGCTGGGGCGCCTCGCCGTACGGAAGTCCGCGCGCGGACTGGGCGTCGGGGTCGCGCTGGTCCGGGCGATCGAGACGGAGGCGGCCGGGCTGGGACTGACGGCGGTCGACCTCGGCGCGCAGACGCACGCGATGGGGTTCTACGAGCGGCTCGGCTACGTGGCCTACGGGCCGGAGTTCCAGGACGCGGGCATCCCGCACCGGTCGATGCGGCGCCCTCTGTCGTAGACCCGGGGCGCGTACTCGGGTGCGGGCCCGCTGCCGGGGGCCAGCCCCCGGACCCCCGCGCCTCAAACGCCGGCGGGGCTGGATTTTGCCTGGCGGGGCGTGCTCGCGTGCGGGCCTCGCGCCTCAGCCGCGGGGCTGGATTGCGCGGAGCGCAATTCCAGCCCCGCCGGCGCTTGAGGCGCGGGCGCGGAGCGCCGTGTCGTGACCCGCACCCGTGGGGATCCGGGGCGCGACGGGCCGCGGGTCGGGCTCCGACACGCCGGTGCGGCCCGGCCGCGGGGACCCGGACCCGTCCGGGGCGGCCCGGGGGCCGACACGTGGGTGCGGCGGCCCCCACCCTCGTGGCCCAGCGGCAGCGGCCTGGCAGGGTGGGGGAGTGGATCAGCTTGCTCTGCTGTTCGTGCTGCTGCTCGGGGCCGTCGTCACCGTTCCGCTCGGGGACCGGCTGGGGCTGCCCGCGCCCGTGCTGATGACCATCATCGGGGTGGCGCTGGCACTGGTGCCCGTCGTGCCGAACGTCGACATCCCGCCCGAATACATCCTGCCGCTCCTCCTGCCCCCGCTGCTGTACGCCTCCGCGCAGCGCACCTCCTGGCGCCAGTTCGCGGCCAACGTGCGGCCGATCCTGCTGCTGGCCGTGGCCCTGGTCTTCGTGACCACCGCCGCCGTTGCGGCCGTCGCGCACGCCGTCGTGCCGGGGCTGCCCGTCGCCGCCGCCGTCGCGCTCGGCGCGCTCATCGCCCCTCCCGACCCCGTCGCGGCCACCGCCGTCGCCGGATCGCTCGGGCTGCCCCGCAGGATGGTGTCGATCCTGGAGGGGGAGGGGCTGTTCAACGACGTCACCGCCATCGTGCTCTACCACGTGGCCGTCGCCGCCGTCGTCAGCGGCAGCTTCTCGTGGCCCGACGCGCTCGGGGAGTTCGTGCTGTCCGCGGTCGTCGCGGTGGCCGTGGGGCTCGGGCTCGGCTGGGTGACGCAATGGATGATGGGCCGGCTCGGGGACGCCACGCTCCAGATCGGGCTGACGCTGCTCGTGCCGTTCGTCGCGTACGTGGTGGCGGAGGAACTCCGGGGCTCGGGGGTGCTGGCCGTGCTGACCACCGCCCTGTTCCTCGCCGAGTTCGCCTCGGACGCCGACGACGTGCTGGGGCGCCTCGCCGGGCACACCTTCTGGGAGATCGTCGACACGCTGGTCACCGGCGTGGCGTTCGGACTGATCGGCCTGGAGCTGCACAACGTCTTCGGCGTCGCGAAGGGCCGGGCCTGGGAGATGGCCGGCTGGGCGGCGGTCGTGATCGTGGTGGTCGTCGGCGTACGGCTGGTCTGGCTGCTCCCGGCGGGCTGGCTGGCGAAGAAACTGCACCGTCGGCGCGACTACGACGAGGAGATCCCGCTGAGCTGGCGGGAGAGCGTGGTGATGTGGTGGGCCGGGATGCGCGGGGTGGCCTCGGTGGCGCTGGCCCTGGCCATCCCCCTGCGCACGGGCGCGGGGGAGCCCTTCCCCGGCCGGGACGAGATCGTGTTCATCGCCTTCGCGGTGATCATGGTGACCCTGGTCTGCCAGGGGCTGACGCTGCCCTGGCTGGTGCGGCGGCTGGGGGTGGAGGCGGACGCGGACGCCGAGCGCGAGGGCCGGAGGCAGCTGGCGCTGCGCGCGGCGAAGGCGGCGAAGCGGCGGCTGAAGGAGATCGAGCAGGTCGAGGACCTGCCCGAGGACCTCGTGGAGATCCTGTACCGGCGTGCGTACGACGTCGGCGCCAGGATCAGCCCCGACCTGGTCGACGAGGAGCGGCGGGAGGCGTACGGGAAGCGGGTGGAGCGGATCCGGGACGTGCAGCGGATCCAGCGGGAGATGATGTCCGCCGCCCGGCACGAGGTACTGGCCGCGCGGAGCGAGCCGGGGGCGGACCCGGAGATCGTGGACCGGGTGCTGCGGCACCTGGACGTGCGGAGCCTGCGGAGTCCGTAGGCGGGGTGGGGCCGGCGGTGCCGGTGAGGCGACGACGCCCGTCCCGGTTCCCGGCCCCGGGGGGGGGGGGGGGGGCGGGGGGGGGGGTGTGGGGGGGGGGGGGGGGGGGGGGGGGGGGGGGGGGGGGGGGCGCCGCCGGGGGGGGGGCCGGGCGGGGGGGGCGGGGGGGGCCCGCCCCCCGGGACGGGAGGCGCGCGGCACTAGACCTG